>NZ_CBCDJS010000064.1:0-7934 GCF_965035265.1 Rickettsia sp. | reverse complement strand
ATCGGCTATTATTTCTGCATGTTCATGATTTATTAAACATCGAGCTTGACCCATACTTAGTATATTTTCATTTACTTTATCTTGAATAGACTGCGGTAAGTTATTAAGTCTTAACAAATTAGCTATATGACTACGACTTTTACCAAGCCTCTCAGCTAGTTTTTCTGCTGTATAATTAAAATTTTCAACTAGATATTTAAAACCACGAGCTTCTTCCATAACTGTTAAATCAGTTCTTTGTATATTCTCAATTAGTGCTATTTCCATACTCTCTCTAGCATCTAAATTTTTTATAATTACTGGTATCTCTAAAACTTTTGCTAATTTACATGCACGCCAACGTCGTTCTCCTGCTATAATTTGGAAATTATTATCAACAATAATAGGCTGTAATAAACCATTATTCAATATAGAATCTGCTAATTCTTTTATTTTATCATATTCAAAGTTTTTTCTAGGCTGATTCTCATTTGGTCTTATTTTATCAATATTTATTATTTGTATTATTTCTGATTCTATAGAAATAACTTCTTCTCCAAGTAATGAAGATAATCCTCTTCCTAATCCTTTATTTTTCGCCATATCTTTCTAAGATTTCTTTTGTAAGTTCTATATATGCAACTGCTCCCGAACATTTATAATCATATATAATAGCCGGTTTTCCATATGAAGGAGCTTCAGATAGTTTAATATTTCTTGGAATAACGGTTTTAAATACTAATTCTCCTAAGCATTTCCTAACATCATCTTCCACTTGCTCAGTTAAACGATTACGCTTATCATACATTGTAAATAATATACCTGCAATCTTTATCTTAGGGTTTAATTTTTTCTCTATAATTTCAATTGTTTTTAGTAAATGGCTTAATCCTTCTAAAGAGTAAAAATCGCATTGCATTGGAATCAGGACTTCATCACTTGCAACTAAAGCGTTTACCGTTAATAAATTTAATGAAGGAGGGCAATCAATAATTATATAATCATATAATATTTTTATTTTTTCCAATAGGCTCATTAAAATATATTCTCGGTCCTTTAATTTTGTTAAATCTAATTCAGCGGCAGATAGATTAGTGTTTGAAGTAATTATTTCTAAATTTGGTATATCTGTAGAAATTATTGCATCTTTCAATTCTATTAAATTTGTTAATACCTGGTATATAGTATTTTTGCGTTGTTGCTGACTAATTCCAAAGCCGGTACTACTATTCCCTTGAGGATCAAGATCTATAACTAAAATTTTTTTATTTACAGCAGCAAAAGCTGTAGCTAAATTTACAGTAGTTGTAGTTTTAGCTACTCCTCCTTTTTGATTAACAATAGCAATTACTTTCATATAATTTTTGTTAAATTACTAACTTCTAGAATCTTCCCTTCTTTAAAAGTAATACTTTGATGTATTAAATAATCAAATAACCACTTCTCTTGTGCTTCTACTATTTCAGTTAAATAATTTTTTCCTTTTAATAACAAAAATTTTTCTTGTACTGAAATATTTTTTATACAATTAAATATTGTATTTAAGTTAGAGAAAGCTCTACAAGTTAATATACTACAATCCATCTCTACTTTTTCTATTCTTTGATTGATTATTTGTATGTTATTATTTGATATCTTTGACGCTTTTTCTAAAAATATACATTTACGTGAATCAGCTTCTATTAAACTTACTTTCGCTACACCTGCAATAGATAATACTATACCAGGGAAACCGCAGCCGCTTCCTATATCAACCAAGTGTATTTCTTTATTATCAATATATTGTATTAATTGTAATGAGTCTAGTATATGACGTTGCCAAAAATTATGTATACTATTATCTGATACAAGATTGATTGCTTTATTCCATTTTTTAACTAACCTTTGAAAAATTTCTAACTTTTCAATTATTTCATGTGGAACTTCCATCACTATATTTAGTTTTTAAATAAATTATAATAGCCGTAATTGCTGCAGGTGTAATCCCTGGAATTCGACGTGCTACACCAATAGTAGCAGGTTTATGGGAAGAAAGTTTTTCCTGTATCTCTAATGATATACTTGGTATTTTAAAATAGTCAATATTTTTAGGCATTAACTGTGCCTCTTCACTTTGAAATAAATTAATATCTGCGTGTTGTCTGGTTAAATATGAAGCATATTTTGACTCAATATATAGTAATTGCAAAATATTATTATTTTGTACTTCTTTAAGTATAGGAAAAATTTTAATAGCTTCTTCAACATTAAAATTAGGTATTTTAAATAAATCTAATACTGTTTTATATGTACCATCCTGTGCTACCTGTATACCCATTTTAGCAAGTTTACTAGTAGTTAAAGATAATGTTTTTAATAACTTTCTTGTTTTTTCTATATCTTCACATTTCTTTATGAATATTTTTTTACGTTCTTCTGATACAACTCCAATGTTTATACCTAATTCCGTTAAACGTAAATCAGCGTTATCTGCTCTTAAAGATAATCTATATTCTGAGCGGGAGGTAAACATACGATAAGGCTCCGTAGTGCCAAATATTGTTAAATCATCTATCATTACCCCAATATAACTATTTGCTCTTGTTAATATAAAAGGTGGTTGATTTTTTACTGACAAAGCAGCATTAATACCTGCAACTATACCTTGTCCTGCTGCTTCTTCATATCCTGTAGTACCGTTAATTTGTCCAGCAAAATATAATCCGGTTATTTTTTTTGTCTCTAACGTAATACTTATTTCACGTGGATCAACATAATCATATCCTATAGCATAACCTGGACGCAAAATCGTTGCATTTTCTAATCCTGGAATTGTTTTTATCAATTTTTGCTGTACCTCTTCAGGCAAAGAAGTAGAAATACCGTTTGGATAAATTGTATAATCGTCTAACCCTTCAGGCTCTAAAAATATACGATGTTCTGATTTTGTACTAAATCTAACTATTTTATCTTCTATAGAAGGACAGTATCTTGGTCCTATTCCTTCTATTTGTCCTGAATACATCGCAGACTTATTGATGTTTTCACGTATAATATTATGAGTTTCAGGAGTAGTTTTAGTGATAAAACAATTTATCTGAGGAACATTAACAATATTTGTTAATTCAGAAAAAGGACGAGGAGTTTTATCGCCGGGCTGTAAAGCTGTTTTACTATAATCAATAGTACGCCCATCAATTCGTGGCGGCGTACCTGTTTTTAAGCGAGCAAGTTTAAATCCTATTTTTTTTAATGTATTTGATAATCCATAAGAAGGTTCTTCATCTACTCTACCGGCAGGAATTTTTGTTGAGCCGATATGAATAAGACCTGATAGAAAAGTACCTGTAGTTAATATAATTTTTTGACAAGGAATTTTACTACCGTCATTTAAAATAACTGCTTCAACTTTAGAAGATTTAATTTCTATATCTTCTACTTTTCCGTATAATATATCTAGATTAGGGTAATTTGTTAATATTTGATACATTGCTTTTTTATAAAGCTTACGATCAGCTTGAGCACGAGGTCCCCAAACTGCCGGTCCTCTAGTTTCATTCAGCATTTTATAATGTATGCCTGCCTGATCTATTACATAACCCATTAATCCATCAAGTGCATCAATTTCTTTAACTAATGTGCCTTTTGCAATTCCACCGATTGCCGGATTGCAAGACATTTCACCTAAATTTTCCGGTTTTAACGTAATTAAGAGAGTAGAAACTCCAAGACGTGCAGAAGCAGCTGCAGCTTCTGCACCTGCATGCCCACCGCCTATAACTATTACGTCATATTTTAGCATTAATTATTCTATAATTTCAGATTTATTAAAGAAAAATTTGATTTCTCTTTTTGCACTATTTTCACTATCTGAACCGTGAATACTATTGGCTTCAATTGATTCACCGAAATCTTTTCTAATAGTTCCGGCTTCAGCTTCCGCAGGATTAGTTGCTCCCATAATTTTACGATTTAAAGTTATAGCATCTGCACCTTTAAGAACTTGAAGCACTACTGCTCCTGAAGTAATATATCCAACTAAGCTATCAAAAAACGGTCTTGCTCTATGTTCATCATAAAAACATTCTGCTTCATATTTAGTTAAATGCTTCATTTTCTGAGCTACTATTTTTAAGCCTGCATTCTCTAAATAAGTATTGATTTGCCCTATTTTGTTCCTTTTAATAGCATCAGGCTTAATCATTGAAAAAGTATATTGTATTGTCATTTTGTAACCTTTATATCATTATTAAATTTATTAGACTTCCTGCATAAGTCATCTTATAAAGAGGAATTTGAAGGAGACACTTCACTGCGAACCGCAGCGTATATAGACATACGTGAGGATTCGAGTCTAGGCTCGACGTACAAATTACCTTTAGAAATGGCTTATGCAGAAAGTCTATTTTTTAGCTGAACAATTCCATGTTAAAGCGAATAAACCGCCCCCTATAAGAGCGGAAATACTAAAAAATACAAACACCCCATTCCAACCGTAATTATCGCTAATCCATCCTACACCGACCCCCGCAATGGCTGCTCCTAAATAACCAAATAATCCTGATAATCCGTTAGCAGTACCAACAGCTTGACGCGAGCTAAAATCCGCAGCAGCAATACCTACAAGGAGCTGTGGTCCTGAAACAAAAAAGCCTATTAAAGAAAGAATTACTATGCTTAATAATTCACTTTGAATAGGTATTTTCCAAAACGAGACTAACAATAAGCTAAGCGATACCATACATATGGCAGCAACAGGTCCCCGACGTCCTTGAAATATTTTGTCTGATAAAACACCTGCTATTAATGCCCCTGGGATACCTATCATTTCATATAAACCGATTTGTAAACCTGCATTTGCAAGGCTTATACTACGTAAATCTCTTAAAAATGTCGGTGCCCAATAAATTACCCCGGAGCGTATTATATAAACAAACATGTTAGCCAGACAAACATACCATATTAGCTTGTTACAAAAAACCATTTTAAGTAATTGCGGAGTTAATAGCTTTTCATAATCACCTATGGATTCAGGGGGATATTCTTTATATTCTTCCACGGTAGATAAGCCTGCTTCTTTTGGAGAATGACGAAGCCTATTATATAAGAAAAGCGATACTATACAAGCAACTACACCGGGAACGAAAAAAGCAGCTCTCCAATCAAATTTATCGATTAAATAACCGCAACTTATCATAGCAAGGGCCCCACCTATTTGGTTAGAAGTTGCTCCCATAGCCCATTTAGTTCCGAGTTCTTTTGGAGCAAACCAGTGAGTAAGCATTTTTGTTGCAGGAGGCCATCCCATAGATTGAAACCAATTGCTAGCTATCCATAAAATTCCTATAAGCCATAAAGAATCTGAAAAGCCTATTAGAATAGTAATGATCCCGACAAGTAAAAGCCCTAATACCATAAATATACGAGCATTAACTTTATCACTAATAAAGCCGTTACAAACTTTACTAACTCCATACATTATAGAAGAAGCTGTTAATATCCAACCAATTTGTGTTTTAGTAACCCCAAAATATTCTCTTATAGCAGGAGTTGCTATATTAAAATTCTGACGACAAAAATAAAAAGTTGCATAACCTATAATAATAGAATACAAAATTCTTACTCGCCAACTATTATATTTTTTTACATATGGCGATCTTGGAGTTTTAATTTTGGATTTTGTATTTGTCATATTATAAACTCGCAGGCTAAAAAAAGCAAGTTTCTTAGAAGCTTGCTTTTTTTATAATATTAAATTTTAACAAATTCTATTTTTCAGTTTTATTTACCAAAACTTGATACTCTTTATTTAAACCTTTAACGGCATATACCCATAATATTACTATTACAAAGAATATAGAAGCAAAATATGGTGTTGCCTCAACAAAGCCGAATGCAGGAAATAAAATAAAGAATGTAGACTGAATAATAGCACCGCCTGATTTACCGAATCTTCCTCCGATAACTTCAACGGCAGCTTGCCCTTTTACTCGTAAATCCTTATCAAGCGGAATATATGCCATATTTTTAGTAGCATCAAATAAAGAATATTTAACTCCTTTACTTAGAACATTCTGGATCATACCAATCACAACCGCAAGTGCTAAAGGACCTGAAGCAAGAATTCCTGTTAAATTCATAGCAATAACACTATCAAAAAAGATAAAAGCAAAAAATGCAGCACCAGTAAGCAACATCATTAAAGGAGTAATCATTGCTGCAGTCATCCATGATACTTTTCTTAAGATATTACTGCCTATGATCATAAAGGCAATAGCAACCCAACCTTGATAGAATTGGAATTTACCCATATATATAGTGTAAGCTTCTTTTGTTGGATATAATTCTTTTACTTTTGATTTCCAAACACCTTCAACTAAATTTACGGAAATACCATAAGCAATAAGTAGTAATGCTATATACCCCACATATTTAGAAGCAAAGATCATCTTGAAGCTTTCTACTAAGGACATTTTAGTTTTAGCTTTTTTCCCTTTTACAAGTGCTGGATCATAAAGTTTTGGATCGGTTAGAACGTTTTTGTTCATCCATCTATATGTTAATATCACTGCAAAACTACTCACTATCATTATAATAAATAACGGAACAAATTTGAGATGTTCTGCAACTATTTGAGTTTTTTCATGTAAGAAATATCCAATAATTACGGATGTTACAGGCAATGCTAAATTAGCAAGCAAACCAAACATTGAATAAAAACGTTTAGCTTCATCGGTTTTAGTAATTTGGTTAGCAAATTGCCAAAATAATAAACTAAGCATCATTGTTCCCCAAAGCTCTGCCATAGTATAAAAAGATGCAAAACTCCATTTCCCCACTATTCTTATAAACCATTTGAAATTAGGGTAAGCTAAACTTAAAGATTCTATAGTCTCAGGATCAGGATGAACTAAATCAGGATAAGGGTAGAGGACAAATGCAAATAGTGCAAAATATCCTAAGAAAAATGAAGTAATGACGTAAAATACGTTTTCTTGCTTTAAAATATCGCAAAGTTTAACATAAATTACCATAGCGATTACTGCAGACGGTAGCACTATATATGTTTTTAAGAAACTTATTGCTTCAGCTCCTATATCTGTTACTACAAACCCATCTTTAATTGAGCGAAGAGTTGAGTAGTTTAATAAAATACAGAACATCATAAACGCCATAGGCAGAAATTTCTTATTTTCATACCTTTCTATAGGCCAAATTACTTTTCTTAGTTCCGAGATATAATCATCACTTTTAGGAGTACTCATAAATTAAATTTTTCTATTTATTTTGAAGATAAGTATTATACTAAAATATGTTAGAAAAGTCAAATCCGATGATTTTTACTCAAAGGAAATTAAATACAATGATAAACTTTGATATAAGTAAACGAAATATGATAATTAATTTACTTGATTTTAATTTCTATCTATAATTATTTTCAGATAAATATAGAATCTTCTGACTTCCACACCGTAAATCTCGATGATGGCGTATATTTCAGCATGGCTTTGAGGAAGATAGAATAAAAATATGTCCAAATTAAAAACAGCTCTATTATTAACTACTATAATTTTTATAACAGGCTGTAAAAGCAATAAAGAAAATATACATATGAAGGATTCAAATATAATAAACCCACAATATGTAACTTTGAACGTTCAAACCTTGAATGGTTCAGAGGATAAAACTATTAGGATAAAGGCAAAATCTTTAAACTTCCCTTTATCTGCAAAAGACTTGCGTGATATCTCTATTTTAGAACAAAAATATGATCAAGAAGAAAATTGTGCAGGGCTTGCTGCGCCGCAAATAGGTATATCAAAATGTGGGTAATCCTCCCCAAAAACAATCGACAAAAGGAGTAGAATTTTTTAGAAGTAAAGAAGGAGATTCTATAAATGACAATATCAAAACACAGTGATAGCCAAATCATGTCTATCTTAAAGCAGGCGAGCAGTGGGATGCCTGTAGCATCT
>NZ_CBCDJS010000063.1:0-7938 GCF_965035265.1 Rickettsia sp. | reverse complement strand
CAAATCTTGCTAGTACACCAATTATGACAGGTTTTCTATATATTAGACTTCCTGCATAAGTCACTTCTAAAGGCAATTTGTACGTCGATCCGGTACTCGAATCCTCGCGTATGTCTATATACGCTGCGGTTCTGTGTTCCGTGTCTCCTTCAAATTCCTCTTTATAAGATGACTTATGCAGGAAGTCTATTTTATTTGGAATAAAATCTTTAGTAATATTTATCATATTCGGTAGGATGAATATCCTAGACTCGGCAAAGTTATTTTTTAGTAAAAATTCTTTCATATGATGTGTTAGAGCAATAACAAAATCACATTTACGTAGTCCTTTTAGACCATAATTATGAGCGATACCGATTAGTCTTATATTTTGTGATTTAGCAAATTTGCTAAAATTTATTGCTCTATTACCGTGAGCTATAATTATATCGGGTTTAGTTTTATAGATTATATATTTAAGAATAGCTACAGAGAGTAAATCAAACGGTACTAAGTTAAGTAGTTTAAAACTTGTCTTACGTAGAAAGGAGTTTATTTTTGCTTTGTAAGAAGTGACGTTAATAACCTCAATTTTTTGCATTTCAAGAGCAGTACTATAATCTAAAAATGCTTGTTGAATTCCGCCAAGATCACGGCTTAACATAATATTAAGTACTTTCATTTCTATTTTTTATATATAATAACTTCATTATAGCAAATTTGCTATAATTTGCTATAATACAATCTTAAATATTATAATTGGTTATGACTAGTAAAATTAATTTTGTAAAAATGCAGGGTCTAGGTAATGATTTCGTGATCGTTAATAAACGGGATTTAGCAACTTCAGATCTATCGCAGTTAGCAAAAAATATAGCGGATCGTCATATGGGTATAGGCTGTGATCAGTTTATTATATATGAAGAGTGTGATGATTTTTATAAAATGATTATCTATAATATAGACGGCTCTAATGCTAAATTATGCGGTAATGCTACACGATGTTTAGCCAAATTAATTTATCTTGATACGGGAAAGAAAGATATTACCATAATGGTAGGCAAGAAAAAATTGCTATGTAATGTGGAAGATGAAAATAAGATTAGCGTTAATGTAGGAACCGTTAGTTTTAACGAATCTTGGATGCCAAGTCGTGATAAGATTTGGAAATTCGTAGAGCGTTATATGATTGATTTAAAGGAAACTATTTGTGTTGATGTCGGTAATCCGCATTTGGTTATTTTTAGTAAATTAGAGCCTCAAGATCAAAAAATTGTTGGTGAAAAATTGCAGGCTAAGGAATTATTCGCAGATGGGGTAAACGTTAATTTTGCCGAAATTAAAGACAATAAAATTTATCTATCTGTTTGGGAGCGAGGGGCAGGGCTAACGCTTGCTTGCGGAAGCGGGGCTTGTGGCAGTTTTGCTGCCGGTTTAAAGCTCGGTTTTATCCATTCACCAAGTACGGTAGTGTTTAAGCACGGTAGCCTTACTATGAAAGAAGAAAACGGCAATATAATAATGCAAGGACCTGCCGCAATAGTAGCTGAAGGAGTATATTATTGTGAGCAATAATCTGAAGCAAGAAGTAGTAACATTTGGTTGTCGGCTTAATATTTATGAAAGCGAGATAATACGAAAAAACTTGGAATTATCGGGTATCGATAATGTGGCGGTATTTAATACTTGTGCCGTAACTAAAGAAGCTGAGAAACAAGCAAGACAAGCTATTCGCAGAGCTAAAAAAAATAATCCTGATTTAAAAATTATTGTTACAGGTTGCAGTGCTCAAACTAAGCCAAAAATGTACGGTGATATGCCGGAAGTTGATAAGGTTATAGGTAATGAAGAGAAATTATTGCCTAGCTATTACCAAATTACAGGTGAAAAAATAGTAGTTAACGATATAATGTCGGTGAAAGAGACGGCAGGTCATTTGGTAAGTAGTTTTGACGGTAAATCTCGTGCTTTTATTCAGGTACAAAACGGTTGCGATCATTTTTGTACTTTCTGTATTATCCCTTACGGTAGAGGTAAAAGTAGGTCAGTACCGATAGGAGCTATAGCAGAGCAGGTAAAGTTATTAGTATTAAACGGCTTTAAAGAAGTGGTTTTTACGGGTGTTGATGTTACGGCTTACGGTAGTGATTTACCGGGAAGCCCAACATTCGCACAAATGATTAAACGAGTTTTGAATTTAGTCCCTGAATTAAAAAGGCTTCGTTTATCTTCGATAGATGTAGCTGAAATAGATGATGAACTTTTTGAACTTATAGCTTATAGTGAGAGAATAATGCCGCATTTTCATATTAGCTTGCAAGCGGGCGATGATATGATATTAAAGCGTATGAAAAGACGGCATAATAGGGCAAATGTAATAGAGTTTTGTCGGAAGATACGGGCAATAAGACCTGAAGTATCGTTTGGAGCTGATATTATAGCTGGTTTCCCGACGGAAACTCCTGAAATGTTTGAAAATACTAGAAAACTAATCACAGAAGCGCAGCTGCAATATTTACATGTTTTTCCTTATTCGGAAAGAGAAGGGACGCCCGCAGCTCGTATGCCGCAAGTACCAAAAGATATAAGGAAAGAAAGAGCAGAGATTTTAAGGCAAGAGGGGCAGAATCAGTTAACAGAGTTCTTTAAAAAGCATATAGGGCAGAAAGTGGAGTTATTGGTGGAGAATAATAATATTGCCCATACTGAAAATTTTATTCCAGTAAAGCTAGATGAACCTTTAGAAATAGGGCAGATATTTAAAGCAAAATTGGTAGGGATAGAGGAAGGGCATATGAGGTGTGAGTTGGTTTAACTACCTCGTCATTGCGGCGTGGATACCAACCCCGTCATTGCGAGCAGCTGTAGGCTGCGTGGCAATCTCATGAAATAATAACAAATTCCTGAGATTGCCGCGTCGAGGCTTTGCCTCTCCTCGCAATGACGCCCTGTTATATAATAAAAAAACAAAAAATTATGGAAAATATAGAAACAATATTAAGGCTTGCTGAGGAAAAAATCTTATTAGTACAAAACTTAAAAGATCTGCAAGAATATAAAGTAGAATTTTTAGGCAAGAACGGTATAGTGACCGGTGAGCTTAAAAAACTAGGTAGTTTAAATGAACAAGAACGTAAAGAATTTGGCTTTAAAATCAATAAATTAAAAGATAAAATACAGAATATAATAAAAGCAAAAGAAGAAATTTTAGAGGAGCAGGAACTAAATTTTAAACTTGCTGCCGATAAAATTGATTTAACAATCCCTGCAAGGAGATATAAACAAGGTTCTATTCATCCAATAACACAATGTAGTGAGGAGTTAATACAAGTATTTTCACAATTTGGTTTTACTATAGAAAACGGACCGAATATTGAGAATGATTTCCATAATTTTACCGCTCTCAATTTTGAAGATGACCATCCGGCAAGACAAATGCATGATACTTTTTATTTAAAAGGACAAGAAAACGATAAACCGATGTTGCTACGTACTCATACCTCAACAGTGCAGATTAGAGCAATGAAAAACGGTAAACCACCTTTTAGGTTTATAGCTCCCGGTAGGACTTATAGGTCAGATTCGGATATGACTCATACACCAATGTTTCACCAAATAGAAGGGCTTGTTATTGATAAAAATATCAATATGGGTCATTTAAAATACGTTATCACGGAATTTATAAAAAGCTTTTTTGAAAATTCTAATATTGAATTACGCTTTAGACCTAGTTTTTTCCCCTTTACCGAACCTTCTGCCGAAGTTGATATTCGGATGAATAAAAATGATAAATGGCTTGAGGCGCTTGGGTGTGGGATGGTTCATCCAAACGTGCTTAAGAATGTCGGAATCGATAGCAATGAGTATCAAGGTTTTGCTTTCGGGCTTGGGGTAGAGCGTTTTGCAATGCTAAAATATAATATTAAAGATTTAAGACAGTTTTTTGAAGGAGATATGCGTTGGCTTAAACATTATAATTTCGGGGGCTTTGATATACCGAATTTAGCAGGAGGGTTAACGAAATGAAATTTACATTATCATGGTTAAAGCAATTTTTAGAGACATCGGCTTCAGCTACTGAAATTGCCGAAGCCCTGACAGCCATTGGTCTTGAAGTAGAAGAGATGATAGATAAGGCGGCAGAGTTACAAAAGTTTGAAGTAGCTTATATTGCAAGTACTAAACCTCACTCGTCAGCTGATAAATTAAAGCTTTGTGACGTTGAGACTAAAAGCGGTATGTTGCAAATAGTTTGCGGAGCAAGCAATGCAAGAGCAGGCATAAAAGTAGTGCTTGCAAATATCGGAGTTGAGATACCAAACGGTAAGTTTAAGATTAAGGAATCTGTTATTAGAGGCGAAAAAAGCTGCGGTATGCTTTGCTCTGAAGAGGAATTATTGCTTGCTTCAGAGTCTGAAGGGATTATGGAGCTATCTGAAGATGCCGTCGTTGGAGAGACTTTTACTAAATATTACGGTTTAGATGATCCTATATTTGTAATTAACGTTACTCCTAATCGTGGTGATGCACTTGGAGTTTACGGCATTGCAAGAGATTTAGCAGCTAAAGGAATAGGAACACTTAAAGAGCTAGAAATTCCGGAAATAAAGAGTAGATTTACTTCTAAAATGCAGCTTAACGTACAGGATAAAGAAGCTTGTCCTTTATTTACATTTAGAGAAATAAGAAATTTAAAGAATAAACCAAGCCCTGATTGGTTACAGAAATTATTAAAAAATGCTGGGGTAAAAACTATTTCAAGCTTAGTCGATGTAACAAATTACATTTCCTATAGCTTCGGGCAGCCAATGCATGCTTACGATGCGGATAAGATACAGGGGGGTATTACAGTAACACGTCATTGCGAGGATGGACAATTGTCATCCCGCGGCTTGACCGCGGGATCCAATGAAATTACTAGTGCTGTAAATTGTTCTATGGATCCCGCGATCAAGCCACGGTATAACAAAGATGACGTAGTTAACTTCCACGCCCTAAACGGCAAGGAATATGTACTTACCGAAAATGATTTAGTTATAAAAGATGAAAGCGGTATCCATGGTCTTGCCGGTGTCATTGGCGGGGCTGATAGTAGTTGTCTAGATAGTACGACTAATATAATACTTGAAGCTGCTTGCTTTAATGCTAAAATTGTTGCAGCTAGTGGGCGAAGATTCCAAATTGATACGGATGCTAGATATCGTAATGAGCGTAATATCGATAGAAATTTTGCTGAAAAGGCTTTGGACATAGCAACTAATCTTATTTTGTCAATATGTGGAAACGGTGAAGTATCGGAAGTAGTGAAAGTCGGTGAAAAAGAGTCGCAAAAAAAACCTTTAGATTTTTCAGCATGCTATTTAGAAAAAATTACAGGAATTAAACTAAATATCAAAGAGATAGAAACTACATTAAATAAACTAGGATTTGTTACGGATGTTAAAGGTGAGATTATAAAGGTAATAGCTCCTTCTTGGCGTCACGATATAACTATTTTAGAAGATATAGCTGAAGAAATCGCTCGTATTTACGGTTATGATAAAATAGAGAGTATAAAATTACCCGAACTAGACCAAGATAATAATAAGCTAAGAGAGCATAAAAGAATCTCTAGTTTTAAAAGGATATTAGCAAGCAAAGGCTATGATGAAGTAGTAACTAATTCTTTTATGAATAGTGAAGATGCAAAATTGTTTGCGGAAGTGAAAGAAGAGTTATTTTTGCTTAATCCTATAAGTATAGAGGACAATTATATGCGTCCTACTATATTGCCGAATTTGTTAAATATAGTAAGTAAAAATCTAGCACGCTCTATAAAAGATATGGCGTTTTTTGAAGTCGGTCCGAGTTTTATAGATTTAAATACAGAAGCAACTTATTTAACTGCAATTATAACCGGTTCATATAATAATAAGAACCCTCATTCGTTAGGGCGGAGCTATGATGTTTTTGATCTCAAAGGTGATTTAGAGTTGGTAGCTGATTATGCAGGATTATCTATAGATAAATGTATAACCACAAATGGGACAGCAGTACCACAATATTATCATCCAACCAGAGCAGTAAATATAGGGCTTGGTAAAAATTTACTTGGGTCTTTTGGGCAGATACACCCTAAAATTTTGAAATATTACGATATTAACCAGGAAATATTTGCATTCGAGTTAAATATTACGAATTTGCCGTTGATAAAAGCTAAATTCGGTAAAAGAGACGAATTTACAGTATCGGATTTCCAAGCTAATTTTAGAGATTACGCATTTATTGTTGATCAAGATCAAGCGAGTGGTGAAATAATATCATATATAAATAATTTTAATAAAAAGCTTGTCAAATCAGTTATATTATTTGATATTTATAGCGGTGATAAATTACCTGAAAGTAAAAAATCTATAGCGATTAAAATAGAGCTACAAGCAGATGATCGCACGTTGTCTGATACTGATTTAAATTCGTTCAGTAAAGATTTAATTGCTGCTATATCGCAAAAATTTCAAGGAACATTAAGAGAATAACAATATGTTAAAATTAATAGTTGAAACAAAAACGTTAGTTCAGTCCTTAGGGTTTGCAAGTTCCGTTGTTGAAAAACGTAATGTAATACCTGAATATGCAAACATTAAATTATCGGCAAAAGACGGCAATCTAGAGCTTAGTTCTACTAATATGGATTTGTACTTAAGTCAAAAAATAGCAGTACAGGTAGTAAGTGAAGGTGAACTTACCGTTTCTACAAAAACTCTAAATGATATAGTCCGAAAACTTCCGGATTCTGAGCTTACATTAACTGATCTAGGTACAACGGGACTTGAGATCAAAGGAAAAAATTGTAAATTTAATTTATTTACTTTGCCGGTTAGTTCTTTTCCCGCAATGGACAGTATTAATCCTGAAGCAAGTTTTAAAATTTCCTGCACGGATTTTGCTAAAATAATCGAATCAACAAAATTTTCGATTTCTTTAGATGAAACTCGTTATAATTTAAACGGTGTTTATTTACATATAAAAGACAAAGAGTTTTGTTCGGCAAGTACCGATGGGCATAGGCTTTCGATTTCATGGGTAACATTAGAGAAACAAATAAAGAATTTTGGAGTTATATTACCGCAGAAAAGTGCAGAGGAAATTTTAAAAATAGTTAAAGATCCTAAAAATATAAATGCAGATATAGAAATTTTATTAAGTAGCAATAAAGTTAAATTTATATGTAATGAAAATACTATTATGCTATCAAAGCTTATAGATGGTACTTTTCCTGATTATAGTGCTTTTATTCCGGAAAGCAGCAGCTCAAAATTAGTAATTAATCGAAAAATATTTGCAGATAGCATTGAACGAATAGCGATAATAACCGTTGAAAAATTTAGAGCGATAAAATTATCGTTATCTCGTGAAACCTTAGAGATTAGTGCTGTCGGCGAAGCAAGAGGCAATGCAAAAGAAGTTATTAATTCTTCACAAAATAAGGAAAATCTTTATGAATATAATAGCGATGAGTCTTTAGCTATAGGTTTTAATCCACAATATTTAGAAGATGTATTAAAAGCTGTAAAATCGGATTTAGTAGAATTATATTTTTCAGATGTTTCAGCACCGGTACTTATTAAATTTCCTGAGAATCCTAAAGATATTTTTGTCGTCATGCCTGTTAAGGTATAAGTTTTATGAAAGTCGGAATATATAAGCATTACAAAGGAAAACTATACCAAGTTATAGATACCGCAAAACATACCGAAACTTTGGAAGAGTTAGTAGTTTATAAAGCATTATATGATGATTTTCAGCTTTGGGTAAGACCGCTTGAAATGTTTAACGGAAAGGTTTTATTAAACGGCAAAAATATTCCACGTTTTGAATTTATTTCTGAGAAATAATTAAATCTGCCCTATGTCACAGCGAAGGCATTGTTGCGTGGATCGGTAAAATCCACTGTGTCACCCCGTGGCTTGACCACGGGGT
>NZ_CBCDJS010000062.1:0-8092 GCF_965035265.1 Rickettsia sp. | reverse complement strand
CTTTTGCTTTGATGGATTGTCTGAACGAAGAATGCAGAAATGACGATCATATTTGGAGTGCCGTTATTATTGTGCGTAATACCGAGCTTTCTCGTTCTTTTATTGAGAAATGGCTAAAAAGTTGCGAAGATATTAGAATTCTTTCAGGTAAAGATTATAACATTTACCCTAATTATGATGAATATAAATGGCATCATTCCGATCAATCAGTACTTAGCCTTATATATCACAAAAATCCACAGTCGGTTAAAGTAATAGAATATGAAGAAACAACACCTTTCTTATCTTGGTTTCATCGTAAATATTCAAAGAGTTCACCGTTAAAACCTTGGTATAGCATATACGGTATAGAACCTATAATTAATTTTAATACCAATGGCAAAGTTTTACCTTCTACCGCTCTTATAAATACTCCGCTTGTAGTTAGGCTGCGTAAGTGGATTGTAGAACATCAATGATGGGCAGATGTTGTTGCATAGCTTCAAAATCGTCATTGCGAGTACTCGAAGAGTGCGTGGCAATCTCATGAAATAATAACAAACTCCTGAGATTGCTTCGTCAATTACTTACGTAATTTCCTCGCAATGACGATATCTCTTGTACTTTAAAAAAACTGTAAGAGAGGGTAAGTACTTTTACGTCTTGCATTTCAGGGTCAAGCTCAAAATCTTTATCTATATAAAACGTAACTGGCATTAAGACTTTTTCGCCGGCTTTTAACAATTGTTCTTCAAAACAAAAACAATGAATTTTTACGAAATATTTTCCTGCTTTATTTGGAGTGACATTATATACGGACGTCCCTATTATATCGTTATTGCTTAAATTCTCTGTTTCATAGAACACTAAAGTATTCTGTCCAGGAACAATTTGCACTCTTTGCTGTCTTGGGATAAAACGCCAAGGTAAGTTTTTATCAACATTAGCATCAAACTCAATAATTATAGGTTTAGTGCCTTTTACCTTGGAATATACACTCACCGTTTCTTTTGCCGTTGTACCTCCATACCCCGTAACTTTACAAAACAAATTATAGATAGGTACGGAAGCAAAGCTTAGTAACATCATACTAATTATTAGTCCTAGCAAGGAAAAAGCTAGATTCTTATTAATTTTTTTAGACATTGTTTGATTTTATTTAAAAATACTCTAGAAAAAGTTTATTTTAGATCATATATGTGTTAATATAAAGAAAATTAGTTAGCGAGGTTAGTAATGACTAATAATATTAATGCATTAGCAATTTCTAGTGAATCAGGGTTTTATAGCTATTTACAGAAAATCAATAAAATTCCGTCACTGACGCAGGAAGAAGAATTTTTATTAGCTAAATCCTATTTAGAAGAAAATGATTTAGAAGCTGCACATAAATTAGTAACTAGCCATCTTAAGCTTGTTGCAAAAATCGCAAGCGGTTATAGAACTTATGGTCTTCCTGTTACTGAACTAGTTTCAGAAGGTAATATAGGTTTAATGCAGGCAGTAAAAAAATTCAATCCTGAACTTGGTTTTCGCCTATCAACATATGCTATGTGGTGGATTAAAGCCGCTATCCAAGAATATATATTAAAATCTTGGTCATTAGTAAAAATGGGAACAACGGCTGCACAAAAAAAATTATTCTTTAGCCTTAACAAAATTAAGCGTAAAATTACTAATTTATACTCAAGGGCTATTACGGCTGATGATTTTGTCCAAATAGCGGATGAACTCGGTGTTTCGGTTAATGAAGTTTCCGAGATGAATAGTAGAATTTCAGGTCCTGACTTATCGCTAAATAACGCTATAAATAGTGACGATGCAGAATCAGGAGAGTTAATAGAGCTGCTACCTGAATCACGCCCAAGTCCTGAGGCTATGGCTATTAGTAGGCAAGATTCTACTAGTAAAAAGAAGTTACTAACAAATGCTATGAAAGTTTTAAACGATAGAGAACTCCGTATTTTAACGGAGCGTAAATTAACAGATACTCCTAAAACTCTAGATATTCTAAGCAATGAGTATAATATTTCTAAAGAACGTATTAGACAAATAGAGAATACGGCTTTTGAAAAAATAAGAAAGTTTATTTTAAACCATAGTAGTCAAGTAGCTTAACATTCTTAATCGTCATTGCGAGGAAATTACGAAGTAATTGACGAAGCAATCTCAGGATATTTGATAAGATTGCCACGCTCCTTGCAGTCGCTCGCAATGACGATAATGACAAAAAATCAATTCAGCACACCTGACCATTCAGGATCGGAAGCATCCGCCGGTGTTATAATTTCTCTTTCATTATGACCTGTTAGATCAATTGCAAAAATTTTGTTTTTTCCAGGAGCTTTAGCTCTTGATGGCCAACCTTTAGCATACATAATAACTCGTCCATTAGGTGACCAGCAAGGGCTTTCGACTAAATACCCGCTTGTTATTATCCTTTCGCTATTTTCGCCTTCTTGTGAACATGCTTTCATAATTCCGATGTTAAAGGTTTTTCCTTCAGCTCCTTTAATACTCTTAGTAAATGCTATATAGTCTCCTCGAGGCGACCAGCTAGGAGCAGTGTAAGAACCTCCACCAAAACTAATACGCTCTACATTACCCCCATCTGAACTCATGATATATAATTGAGGAACACCGCTTCTATCGGAATTAAACACAATTTTTTTACCGTCCGGTGAATAGCTAGGAGAGGTATTAATACCAAAACCATCAGTTAATTTATGAAGTCGTTTGGTAGCAAGATTAATTTCATAAATATGAGTTGAACCGTTTTTGGCTATCGACATTACGGCTTTTTTGCCATCCGGTGAAAATCTAGGAGCAAAAGATATACCGGCAAAATCGCCTACTACGCTTTCTTTGCCTGTTTTTAAGTCTTTTTCATAAACAAGTGCTCTTCTTTTAGTTGCGTATGAAACATAAAAAATCTTATCCGCTGAACGAGCAAATCTTGGTGTTAATACTAGTGACTTTCCATTAGTAAGGTATTTATTATTAGCCCCGTCATAATCCATCAAAGCAATTCTTTTTATTTTCGGCAAAGAAGTACTTTCTGATACATATACTATTTTACTGTCAAAATAACCGAAATCACCAGTAATTTTTTCATAAATTTTATCGGCAATTTTATGTGCTGCTCTTCGCCATAGATTTTCCGGTACTTCAAAAATTTCACCGGCAAGCTGTTTTTCAAGCAACGTATCCCATAATATAAAACTAATTTTAAGCTTACCGTCTTCAAGCTTTTTAACTTCACCGTTTACTAAAAGACTAGCATTAATTTGACGCCACGCAGCAAAAAGCGGCTTATATTCTATCCCTGTCTTCTCTTCTATAAAAGAGGCAGAAGAAATAGGACGAAATAATCCCGAAAGCTTCAAATCATTAGAGATAACTTTAACCACATCGTAACTTACTGCGTCATCGGCAAAACTATCGGCATCAAATTTATTTACTGCTATAGGTGTGGGATCAGCTCGCCCATGCTCAATATTTATTGTTTCAAGTGCATAGCCGGTAAAGCTAAATAATAGTGATAGTATAAAATATATAATATTTCTCACTCAAAATACTCCTTTTATCAAATTCCGTTATAGTAATGGTACTTTATGTCATTCCTGCGAAATGAAGAATTGGGATACGAAGATCAACTTGGAAAAGAGCAAGGAGTCTGTAAGCCGAAGAGCGGAGCGTATACTTAATACGTGAGCATCTGAGGACTTACAAAGACGACGTAGCCAATTTTTCAAGTTCATCGAGTATCCATTAACCAAAAATCTTCATCAATTCTTCCCATTCTCTTTTAGTCATACCGCTAGTCTCATGAGTCACTTTTTCACCGTTTATCATTCTTTTAATTACGTCCAAACCTTTACGTGAAATATTTGCTCCCTGCAAACGATATTCCTCAAAAGCTTCATAGGTAAAAGGAACCCAAGCTTTGACTATCTCAAGCATTTTTTCGGCATACACTCTAATTTCATATTGTGCGTGAGGGTCGGCTCGCAATCTTAAGAAATGAAGTAAATTATGTAAATTAATCTTCCAGTACCATTCAGTATAATAATTTAAAGTTAAATTCATACGGGCAAGCTCTCTTGCTATCCCTGTAGTATTCTCATCTATAATATTACCCTCTTCATCGGCATTCATCAGCTCCTTATAATGCCCGTAACACTGCTTAGCATCTTCTTCTAAAATTGCAAGGACCTTTTCAGCCACTTCTTTCGGTAAGCCATCCCCTTCCCTACATTGTTTATTTACGACAGATTGGGAAGCAATATTTGCCGGTTCGGGCAAATAAAATTCATTTCCTAAAATAGAGTATCTTGCCGAATATTCATTAACGCTAGCCGTTCTATGCCTAATCCATTGTCTTGCAATAAATATCGGTAGTTTAATGTGAAATTTGATGTCACACATCTCAAAAGGAGTAGTATGATAATGACGAAGCAAGTAGTTTATCAGCCCTTTATCTTGGTTTAATTGTTTCGTACCCTTACCGTAAGATACGCGTGCTGCTTGTACTATAGCACTATCATCCCCCATATAATCGATAACTCTAATAAACCCGTGATCTAACACTTTTATAGGCTCATATAAGATTTCTTCTAGTGCCGGAACTGTTGCTCTTTTTGTAGTGTTGTGCATTCTATTTATCCTTTATGTTTTTCTTTAAATTAACCTTTTCGATGTCATTCCCACGTTGTTGCATGGCTCGTTTTATGTCATTCCTGCGAAAGCAGGAATCCAAAGTAAAGCGAGATAAATCGAGCTTTTAAAAAGCTTTAAAGTATTGAATTCCCGCTTTCGCGGGAATGACATCGATCCTTAAGTTGACACCCATACACTTCTGCAGGAATGACATAAAGTTATGACAAATAACTATATAAATTTTTACCGCTTCTTTTTAACCATAATTTTGCTGGTTGGTACTGAGGATATATATCCTCAACTAGCTGCCAAAAATTTTTGCTATGGTTCATTTCTTTTAAGTGTGCCATTTCATGAGCTATAAGATATTTCAGTACTTCAAAGGGGGCAAAAACTACTCGCCAATTAAAAGCAAGATTCCCTTTACTACAGCAACTCCCCCAACGACTAACATTTTTCATTATTCTAATATTGGAATAAGTCAAATTATGTTTTTTGGATATGTTCTCTACTATTATTTTTATTTCTGCTAATAATTTCTTTTTAAGAAATACTTCTATACTAAGTTTTTTTAGTGCTGTACTGCAATACACTTCTAACGTAGAATCATTTAGTTTTATCTGATTTTTAGACGAATCAATATGTATTATTTCATAAGATTTACCCAAAATAGAAATCTTATCTTCATCCTTTGGGATCTCGGTTACATTACGGCGTAATTTTTGCCTAATCCAGTATTCTTTACTTAACAGAAAATTATGACCTTTTTCGACTTTTGCCTTAAGAGGCAATACAAGCTCTGCTCCTTTGGGCGTAATTCGAATGGCTATATTTTTAGCTTTGCTACTCCTCCTTACTATAACATTTTGAGGTTCACCGTATTTGGTAAGAGTAATAAAATCTTCCATTTAAAATTCTATATACTTACTAGGATCAACTGCAACTTTGTTTTTACGCATCGCAAAATATAACTTATGTTCTACATGTCCGATAACATTATTTCTAGCAACTTTATCACCTTTTTTAAGTAATAAATCGTCTAAACTTGCATATGCTACTTCTAAATCATCTTTATCTAATTTAACTATTACTAAATTACCGAATTGTTTGTTAAAACCTGAATATATTACTGTTCCTGCAGCTATCGATTTAACTTCGCTATATTCTTTAGCCGCAATATCTATCCCTTTATTTTTTCCGGCTTTAAACTCAGTAATAACTACCCCGTTTAACGGCTTTGCAAAGTTTAACTGTTCTATCTCTTCTTCGTCTTCATGACTAGATGTAGGGATCTCAATAGCATCATTATCATCTTCTATAATTTCTGCTTTTGGTTCTTCGAGTATACCGCTAACTTTTTCTGATGTGGGAGTATCTTCCATAGTTCTTTGAACTATCAGCCCCTCATCGTGGTCTAGTCCAGTAGAATTATTATTTGCAGTAATAGCCCCTATTTTATACTCAATTGGAGCAGGTGGCTGATCAACGCAAGCAACTAAACAAAAACATATAATAGTACTAAGTGCAACAGGATATTTCATATATTCAACAAAATTATTATTTATATTAGCTAATAGATTATGCTTATTATATAATTCTTATCATTATTTTCCATCAAAAAAATTAATTATGAAAAATTACGATATTGTTATAGCTAGTGATCACTCAGGTTATGAGCTAAAGTCTAAAATTATCAATTATTTAGAACAGAAATCTCTAAAGATTTATAACTGCGGAACAAATAATACACAAACCGTTGATTATCCTGATTATGCTAAGAAAGTAGTAGATATTATTATTGAAAAATTAGCACCTATCGGTATTTTAATTAGTGATACGGGAATTGGTATGTCTATAGCTGCTAATCGTAGCTCAGAAATAAGAGCTGCTTTGTGTAACGATATATTAACTACCGAAAATGCTAAAGCTCATAATGACGCTAATATTTTGATATTGGGAGCAAAAACCATAGATCACAAAATAGTATTTGATATTATAGATAAGTTTTTAACCACTAAATTTGAAGGCGGTAGACATAGCACTCGCTTATCAAAGATAAAGTAATTTTTAAACTATTAGGTACTGTGAAGATTTCTAAAAAGTTGTTGCACAAACGTTCATGATGTCATTCCTGCGAAAGCAGGAATCCATAGAACTATTCAATTAAATCTTTCCATTCAGGATTAGTTTTTTCTATCTGTTCTATTTTCCAACTACGTTTCCACTTTTTTAAGTTCTTTTCTCTAGTAAGTGCTTCTTTAATATCAGTAAATTCTTCTGTATAAACAAGCTTTATAATATTATATTTTGAGGTAAAACCTTTTATTATTTTTTGTTTATGTTCATAAGCACGACGTATTATATTATTAGTAATACCAATATATAAAGTACCCTGCTTATTAGAGCATAATATATACCCAATACATCTTTGTTTTTTAGTTTATGGATTCCTGCTTTCGCAGGAATGACACCCACTGCCTTTATAATCAGGCTAACAACAATGTTTGTGCAGTTGAGGACTTGATCGCAGAATCCTCATATGAACCTTTAATAATTTCATTTATAGTTAGAGTATTTTTAGGTTTTGGTAAAATATGCTTCAAGTTTTTAACTGACTTATTTATAGGTATTACCATAAAAGAATTATCTTGTACTATTAACTCTAGTTTACTTCCTGTAGATAAATTTAATTTTTCTCTAATCTAACTTGGAATTGTCATTTGTCCTCTATTAGTGAGAGCTACAAGCTGTGTTTTCATAATGTTTTAATTTAAATATTTTCAGTATAAATTAATAATAGCAGAAATAATTTAATAATGCAGCCATTACAATTAATTTTCCCTAAAAATATATATTTAACTTAATGATACATTCCTATATATTTTGATAAACCATAATATGAATGATGCTGCTTAATATGAATCTTCAAGAATTTAAACAAAAATATAATTATGATGTTGCAACGAAAATGATGCAGCAATATCTAGACATTAAATTTGCTCATTTAGATTGTTTGCTACTATTTAGAATGGGTGATTTTTATGAAATGTTCTATGAAGATGCAATTCTAGCAAGCAATGTACTTGGCATAGCTCTAACAAAAAGAGGTAAAAACGGTGAGGAAGAAATTGCCATGTGCGGTGTGCCTCATCATGCACTTGAGAATTATTTAACTAAATTAATTGAAGAAAACTATAAGGTTGCTATTTGTGATCAGCTTGAAACTCCTGAAGAAGCAAAAAATAGAGGCGGTTACAAAGCGGTAGTTAATAGAGAAGTTATACGTATAATAACCCCCGGCACTATATATAATGGCCTGAAAAATCAAGACAAAATATATGAACAATGTACTTGGTAATGTTGCTTAAAATTAAGCTGCTATTTGTTCATAATGTTGTACGTAATCCAGATAAACATTCATAGGTTTTTTATACCCAATACTTGAATGGAATCT
>NZ_CBCDJS010000061.1:0-8107 GCF_965035265.1 Rickettsia sp. | reverse complement strand
GAGGCACAAGATCTTGCCACTAAATGGCTTTGGTCTTATAATAACGAAAGACCAAATATGGCTATAAGCGGTATAACGCCAATACAAAAATTAGCTTTAGCAGCTTAACTCTCTACTCTCTACTGCGATTAAAAATGGGGGGATTACCTGATGATTTTGTTGTATGATTTGAAAAATACAGTGTCATCCCGTGATTTATTCGGCGTTGTTGCATGGCTCGCTTTACGCTGGATTCCTGCCTCCGCAGGAATGACATTGATCCTTAAGTTGACACCAATGTGCCGCTGCAGAAATGACATCAACTCCTACAATAATTTATTACTTCCCATAATATTATATCCGCAATCTACATAATGAATTTCACCGGTAACACCTTTAGATAAATTACTAAATAAATATACTGCTGCTCCTCCTACATCTTCTTGAGTAGTATTACGTTTTAACGGTGCGGTTGCAGCGTGAGATTTAAGCATAGTACTAAAATCACCTATTGCACTAGATGCTAAAGTTTTGATAGGTCCTGCCGAAATAGCATTTACTCTAATGTTGTTTTCTCCCATATCGTTTGCTAGATATTTTACACTAGCCTCAAGTGCAGCTTTAGAAACCCCCATTACATTATAATTAGGTATAACTTTTTCAGCACCGTAGTAAGTTAATGTCACAATGCTTCCGCCGTTATGCATTAAGGATTCTGCGGACCTTGAGAGTTCTAAAAGAGAGTAACATGATATATGTAAAGAATTATGAAAATTTTCTAAGCTAGTATCAACATAACGTCCCTTTAATTCATTTTTATCGGCAAAAGCCATTCCGTGAAGTAAGAAATCGAAACTACCCCATTTCTCTTTTATATCATCAAATAAATTACTAATTGATTTTGGATTTGTAACATCAAGTTCGCTAACAAAATTACAACCTATTTCCTCAGCGAGTGGTTTAACTCGTTTTTCTAGCACTTCCGATTGATAAGTAAACCATAGCTCTGCCCCGTGTTTTTTAGCAAGCTGTGCAATCGCCCACGATATTGACATATTATTTGCAATACCTGTAATTAAGCCTTTTTTCCCTTGTAGTAATCCTGTAGTCATTTATTTACTCGTTATATTAAAAACTTGCTGAAATGATAGCATGATGTATTATTTTGTAAATAAATTTTACTTATTTAAAATAATAAAATGTATAGATCTAAAATTATTTGTTTTTTATTCGGGATGTTAAGCGGTTTAGTTTTTGCTCCGACTTTCTTTATACCGGCATTATTAACGTTATCTTATCTATGTTATATAGTTCAAAAATCTGAAAATTGGCAAGAAGCTGCAAAACTTGGTTATTTATTCGGTTTTGGGCATTTTTTAAGTGGAATATATTGGATAAGCATCGGTGTTAGTGTTTATATTGCAGATTTTTGGTGGGCAATTCCTTTTGCGTTATTTGGACTACCTATAGTTTTAGCTTTCTTTATATCGGCAAGTTGTATGCTTAGTTTTTTTGCTAAAAAAAATAAATATTACCAATTTATATTTTGTTTATGTTGGGTATTATTTGAGTGGGTACGTTCATGGATTTTTACCGGTCTTCCTTGGAATTTAATCGGTTATGCTTTTTCGTTTTCGGATATTTTAATACAGCCTTTAAGTATAATAGGGATATATGGGCTTAGTTTTATAGTTATATATATTGCCACTTCCGCTTATCCTTTATTTAGCAAGCAATTTACTCAGTTAAAAATATTACTAGCTAGTTCAGTCCTAGTATTAACCGTAATTGTCATTTACGGAGCAGTAAGGCTAAGTAATAATCCTACAGATTTCACTGATATAAAAGTGCGATTAGTGCAGCCTTCGATCTCTCAAACCGAAAAATGGAATGAATCGGAATTCTGGCATAATTTAATGCTGCATATTAATTTATCGGAAAATACAGAGCCTACCGATTTAATTATTTGGTCTGAGGCAGCGTTAGTAGTGCCGTTTGATGTACCGCAAGTTAAATCAGAATTATTAAAAATGTTAAATAGGGCAAATGCTATTTTGATAACAGGAGGAATTTCAGATAATAAAAAACAAGGCGATGAATTTGAACTTTACTCAGCTATGTATGCTCTTGATAAAAACGGTCATAAATTATTTGAGTATCATAAGTCGCATTTAGTACCTTTTGGTGAATATATGCCTCTTAAAAAAATATTACCCGTTAAAAAATTAACTCATGGTTTAATTGATTATAAAGAAGGAGACGGAGGGCTTGTTTATCTTGAAAAATATAATCTAAAAATTAAACCTCTAATTTGTTATGAATCGATTTTTCCTGATTTCGTTCGGACTTCTAATGAAATTGCAGATGTAATAATCAATGTTACAAATGATGCGTGGTACGGTAAATCAAGTGGGCCATATCAACATTTTCATATCAGTAGAAGTAGAGCCGTAGAAAACGGTTTACCTATGATTAGAGTAGCTAATAACGGCATTTCAGCTATAATTGATCCTTTTGGCAGAACAATAAAAAAACTAAATCTAAATGAAATAAATTATACCCAAGGTTTAATTCCTAAAAAACTAACCTATCCTACTATATTCTCGCAATTTGGTAATTTTACTCTTCTATTACTCATCGTTTTTGTACCTTTAATTAATTATTTATTAGCCTTGATTCTTGATAACTAAAGGGTTTTAGCGTTATTGTATTAAATTTTTAATAAAGTTGCTTGATTAAATATAAAGTAATATATATACTACATTTAAAGTTGAATAGACTTTATTAATAATTAATTTTTAATAATTAAAGCTTATTGTTAAAATGAATGATTCAATAAAACATCCAGACAAACTCGCAAGTGAACGTTTAAAAGAACGACATCTTGCTGTAGGTATTAGCCAAAAAGAATTAGGGCAAGCCTTAGATATTAGTGCTCTCCAAGTTAAAAAATATGAAGAAGGTTTAAGTAATATACCTATAAGTAGGTTATATGTTTTTGCAAAAGTTTTAAATACACCTTTAAAATATTTCTTTAATAGTTCTGAAGAAGAAAAGTTAAAAACTGACGATGAAAATACTTCTAATAATAAAATTGAATATCTATTCAAAGAAATAGAAAGTGATTTCTTAAATAATATTGCTGAAGAAGAAGTGCAATATGAAAATGAAATTTCTTTTGATTATAAAGAATTATCAAGGACTATGGAAAGAGAACTTTTATCGTTAACTAGAGCATTTACTAGAGTACAAAATCCAAATATTAGAAAAATAATAATTGAACTTGTCAGATCAGTATCGATACCTTGTAAATAATATTTAAGTTTTCATTGACTTAGCATTGCCAAAGTATTAATTTTTGTTAAGGTTTAGTAAATTCTGAACCATTAACAATTATTAAATACATGGAGAAAGTTTATGAGTAAAAGTAAGGCTATCGAAAATAACGGTATTAGTAATACAAATAGTCCAAACGGTAAATATATGGCTCCAAGACCGGAAGGAGTAAAACCTAGTTGTGTAGTTATTACTTATTCTGTAAGCAAGGATATTAAGTCTGCTCGTGAAGCATTAGATGAGCGAGGTGCAAGTGTTCATTACATAATTGATAAGGATGGGACTCAAAAAGAATATCATAATGATTTAACAGATCAAGCTTTTTATGCAGGTAAAAGTAGTGGGAAAGGAGAAGTGGGTGTTAATAAGTTTGGTATTGGGGTTATGCTTATTAATAATGCAGAAAGTGATTTTCCAAAAGAGCAAATAGGGCAATTATGTAAATTTCTTGAGGATATAGAAGTAAGATATCCGGATTTAGATTTAAAACATGATTTAGTCGGCCTTGGTGAAGTTGCAGAAAGACATGTCGCTCCTGGTAAATTTTTTCCATGGCAAGAGTTAGCAAAAAAAGGTTATGGTGAATATATTGAGACTACTGAAGAACAAAGAAATAAAGTATTAGTAAGTCAAAAAGATGAAGGTGATAAAGTTGTAGATTTACAAAAAGCATTAAAAAATCATGGTTACGGAGTAGAAGTTACAGCTGCTGGGGAATTTAATCAAGAAACTACTCATTTTGCTTCAATGTTTAATACACGTTATGATACCGGTTTACCTAATGAAGAGCCTCCTGTAAGCTGGACTGAAGCAAGTCAAGATGTTCTATCACAATTACTAGGGCAAGAGGTATTAGAACAAACAGAAAATGCATAGTTTGAGAAATGAATTCCTTTTTCATTTTGTAAGCTTTGTTGCATAGATCAAAAAATCCGTTCGGTGTCATACCGTGGCTTGACCACGGTATCTAGAAAAACAACTTAAAATACTAAATTTTAGTATTTTAAACTGGATCCCGCGATCAAGTCGCGGGATGACAAAGGTGGAATCGATCCACGTAACAATGTCAGGCGGGAATGATATCGAATTTATGTAACAAAGTCTCTTCATGCGAATAAAATATTTCAAGAGTTATGTAAAACAAAGCCGCTTTTTTTAGGCAATGCCATTTATTGGTTATTGACATGATCTTAAAATAGTGCTAAACCTGTAAAGTTAAGAGGCTATTTGTAAATAAGTTTTAATTGGTAATTAAAGAGCTTTTTTAGCGAAAATTATAAGGTTTTTGAAAGAATATTATTTATATTTCAAAAAAATCTTATAGTTTGCAGCAAAAAAGAATTAGACTAGCCTTAAAATTTATTTACAGATAGCCTCTATGATAGAGCTTTCTTGACTATTTAGCTTCTAGTCACAGAAAGATAGATTTTTTATCTTTACTTTATATTTCTACAATTAAAAATATTTATGATATCTTTAAAGGTTAATAGTTTAATACAAAATTGGCGTTGGCGTAGGTAACTCTTTACGCTTATGGATTTGCTATATGCAAATTTAAATTTTGATTATTAAATTATAACTTACAATAGGATATTGAAATGTTTATCTCTAATATTTTTCACAAAATTTTCTCTTTTTTATTACCTTTACTCCTAACTATTACGATTTATGCAGACCAAAAAAAGTAGTAGTTATTGTTCCGCTTGAACATGCCGCAATGACTGAGATTATATCAGGAATTAAAGAGTCGCTAAAAGATATAGATGCAGAAATTATAGTTAAAAATGCTCATGCTGATTCTAATATTTTGCTTGCCCTTGTAAAGCAAATAAAAGATCAGAATATTGATGTAATAATTCCAATCGGCACGACAGCCAGCCAAACTGTTATTTCTCATATAACAAATAAACCGATTGTTTGTGCTGCGGCTATGATTAATAGTAAAAATCTACCTTTAGTTACCGGTGTTAATGATGAAATAAAAATCACCGACACAATTAGTAAATTACCTTTTTTACAGAATATCACTTTAATTTATAGCAGTAGCGAGAAAGTTATCCCTGAAGTAGAAATGTTAAAATTATATGCTGGAAAAAACAATATTTCTCTGCACACGGCAATGATACAAAATTTAAATGATATGCCGGTGGCTGTAAAAAATGCTCCTGAAAATACGCAGAGTTTTATAATTTTGAAAGATCATTTAGTGGTTAGCGGGATCAATATTTTAAAGCAAGAAGCATTTAAACGCCGTATTCCGATCATCGCTTCCGATGAAGGTTCGGTAGTTAGCGGGGCGACTATTGCTGTAGGAGTGCAAGAAAAGCAAATAGGTGTGGAAGCGGGTTTAATGGCAAAAAAAATCTTGCAAGGAATAGCACCAAAAGATATTCCGTTTGGGGATATGAAAGACTTAACTTTATTTATTAACCTTAAATCATTTGTTAAGCAAGATATTCTAACTAAAGAAAATTTATCTGTACCTCCTTTTACTAAAAAAGAACTTACAGAGTAGTAACATGAACATTTTAGTTACTGCTCTTGAGCAATCCTTAATAATGTTGCCACTTATTTTAGGGATGTATATAAGTTATAGGATCCTAAAAATTACCGATCTTAGCGTAGACGGTACTTATGTACTTGGTGCGGCGGTATTTGCACGCACTATTTCATTTGGGTTATTTCCAGCATTAATATTTGCCGTGATAGCGGGCGGAGTTATTGGCAGTATAGTTAGTTTTATGCAGAAAAATAACCGCATTAATGGACTTATAGCCGGAATGCTTGCAAGCTTCATGCTTTATTCCGTTAACTTGCAAATTATGCAGCGCCCTAATATATCGGTCCTTGGTATGCCGACTCTGTTATCGATATTAGATCTTGAAAATTGGTTAGTGCCTTTAATAATAATCAATTGCCTTATCATATTTGTAGTTATAATTTTATTGAAAGGTAAGCTTGGTTTATTTCTTCGAGCTTTTGGTTTTAATAAAGATTTATTGATTAATTTAGGAAAACCTGCCGAGCTTTACCGCACTATTGGTCTTAGCATAAGTAATTGTCTTGCTGCTTTAACTGGTACTTTATCTGCACAAGTAAACGGTTTTGCTGATATTAATATGGGTTTTGGGGTAGCGCTAGTCGGTATCGGTGCGATTGTTATAGGACGTCATATTTTAATCCATGCTAATAATTTTAATGCGTTTAAAGAGATATGTTCCTGTTTTATAGGTATATTATTTTACTTTATTGCTCTTAGTAGTTTACTTTGGATTGGCATTGATCCTATAAACCTTAAGCTTATATTAGGGATAGTATTGTTTATTTCTTTGAGTACGGTGAGTAAGAAGTAATACTGTAATGTCATTCCCGCGTAGGCGGGAATCTAGAAAATGATTGTCACCCCGTGGCTTGACCACGGGGTCCAGTTAAAAATACTAAATTTTAGTATTTTTATTTGTTTTAATGGATACCGTGGTCAAGCCACGGTATGACACCTAGCACGTTTTTTGATTAAAAAGACAAAATTATGAAACCTTATTTATACGCAGAAAAAATACAGTTCAAAGTTAAGGAAAGAAGTGAGCCTATAATTGCTGACACTACTTTAAATATTGCTAAAGAGGAGTTTGTTGTAATATTGGGGCATAACGGTAGCGGAAAATCTACTTTAGCTAAAATACTTGCGGGTTATTTAAAACCGACTAGCGGGAAAGTGTTTCTAGATCAAGTCAGAATCGATAAAATACCTAAAGCTAAGAAAGCTTCTACCTTGGTTACGATAACACAAAAGGCTGAGGATAGGCTGTTTACCGAGTTAACCCTTGAAGAAAATATTACTTTGTGGGAAAGTAGGTTTTCTAGTAGTGAACGATTAACAAGTAGCGAGGTGTTAGAGCTTATAGGTTCGCCTAAGCGTTTCTTATCACTGCTTTCACAGCCACTCGGTAAATTTTCCGGCGGAGAGAAGCAGATTATACTCCTTGCGCTTAGCATAGCTCATCCGCCTAAAATATTATTTCTAGACGAACATACCGCAAATTTAGACCCGAAAGCTTCGCATGCAGTGATGAAAAAAACAGCGGAGATTATAGAGAAGCATAAGATAACTTCCGTTATGATAACGCATAATTTGGAAGATGCCGTAAATTATGGCAAAAGGCTTATAGTACTTGATAGTGGTAAGGTAGTACTAGACTACCTAAAACCACCAGGTTTTTCTTTAAAAGAACTTAGAGAGATGTTAAATTAGAATTGAATATCTGCGCCTATCTGTCCGGCTAATTCAGTACCAAAAGAATATTCACAAATTTCAGTTATTAAATTAGCTCTTGCATCATCGCTAATATCCTGATAAAGAAGTATGAAATTAATAAGATCTTCCTTACTTTCTCCATTATAAAGACGTACCTTTATATCAGCTGATAACGCTCCTTCTGAAGAAGAAGTTGTCGAAGCAGGTTCTACGGTTGTAGGTATTACAGGTGCTGCTACCGGAGCTACTTCTGCTGGAGCCACTGCTTCACTATTACCGCTAACATAATCAAAAATATGCTGTATTATCTTGTCTTTAATTTCATTCTCAATGCCATAATGTTCTAATGAGGAAATAATATCCTCTATGTTGTCACCATTCTTAAGACGTGCCTTTATATCATTAAGTGCATCCATAGAAGCTTCTGATGGAACAATTGTGGTAGTTGTAGGTGCTACAGAAGTTGTTGTTGTTTGTATTGCTTCTACAGGTGCTGCTATCGTAGCTATTACTGGATTATTATCGTTAATATCATAA
>NZ_CBCDJS010000060.1:0-8147 GCF_965035265.1 Rickettsia sp. | reverse complement strand
ACTTCTGGCTTAATAGTAGGATCGCTAAATAATATATCAATAGCTTTTTCCTTGTCTGATTCCTTTGTAATATAAGTATTTTTTAAATTATTAAAATATTTATCTGCACTAGAATAAATAAGTGTTTGATCTACTTGCATCGCTGTAATTAACATTTTTTTAATTTTTTCTGTAGGTGCATAATCCAAAGGTTTTTTTCCTTCCGCATCTTCAATATGAACAGAATGTCCTTGTTGAATCAAAAGTGAAATAAGCTTTTCATTCCCTTCTTTTACTGTGTTATGTAAAATTGTGCTTCCATCCGGAAGTCTTTCATCAATATTGTTTCTTGGCATATAAATATCCTTTTTGAGTTTTAATATTATTTTGTCGTGTGAGCATTATACACGATATTTTCAATTTCTGCAAACTAAATATTAATTTTTTAATTAATGATTAACTAAATTTAATGTTTGTGAAAATGTCATTTTTGCGAAAGCACATGGGTGTCAACTTAAGGAAAATGTCATACCGTGGCCCCTCCAGGGGTATCCAGAAAAAATAAAAAAAAAGACTGGATCCCGCTACAAGCTCGCGGGATGACAGCGGCGAAATTGATCCACGCAACAATGCCACGCGAGAATGACATAAAACGATCCATGCAACAATTCCCGTTTATAACGGGAACGTGCAGAGTAGAGGCGGGGTTACTTTAACTTGGAAGTTCAATTAAACTAACTTCGTCATTTTGAATAATAGATTCTGAAAATAATATTTGTTCTATCGCATTTAAAGTACCAATATCGCCTGCATGTGAAGCTTTATATGCTAGGCTATCTGCAGTTTCTGGTTTTAACTCTGTTAATTCATCGGTCCAAAGCTTCATAGTTTTGATCCCGAATGGGATTAAAGAAGTTACTTTTTTCCAGATAGTATGTTTTGCCTCTTTTTCACATAAAGCGACTATTTCTGATAGTTCTCGAACTTCCGGTATTGATAACACATCGGATAATAACTTTGTCGCCTTTTCACGTTGGTTTTGACAAAGATTTGAAAACCACATTCTCTTGTTCTTTTAAGTATTTTAGCTGTTCTAGAAGAAAGCTTTTATACAAATCTGATGCGGTTTGAGAATTCTCGTTTTTTATCTCTCGCAAATTTGGTAATATTTTTTTTGTAATATTTTTTTCTTCTAATGTATGGCAAAGTGTTATATCGCCTTGTTTTGCTGCTGCAAGATAAAGATTTTCAAATTCCTGCTTTTCTATCTCTAATCGCTGGTTATCTAAGCTACGGCAATACTCCATCATTTCAGGGCTATTTGACTTTTGTGCATAGTCCATATGAGATTTTTTGCTAGTAGTTCCAATGGCTGCTCCGTATTCTTTTAAAAGCTTTGCTGCTTCTAAATGTCCGTGCTTTATTGCCTCACTGAAAGGAATATCTTTAAGAATATGACACTTATTTATTAGCATCTTATACTGTTTAAATATAGGTAATAGCTCTTGTAGTATCTCTATATATCCTTCAGCGGCAGCATAACCTATCGGAGTAATTTGATCTTTTCCCCACATATTTGCCTGAAAGCCATAATGCAATAATATCTTTAATGTTTCAAGATCTTGGTTTCTTACTGCTACCCCTACTAGAGTTTCTATATCCGGAGTGACCATGTCTGTAAGAAAAGAGGAGTAAAATAGAAGAAGTTTTTTAACTTCGTTTGATTCTTTATTCTTTACTGCTTCACATAGCTGTATTTCCTCCATTTTGTCGGCCACACAAAATGTTTCGTCATTAACTTGAATTTTTTTAGTCATAAATTTACTTTAATTTTTAATTAATATGTTAATATGATATACAGGATTAATTTTAAAATCAACGTTATTGTTAAGGTTTTTAGGGTATTTTTAACTAAGGATAGTATTGTCATAAGCTATGCAGTTGAAAAGCGTTCTGTGTCATTCCCGCGGAGGCGGGAATCCAGAAAAAAGTATAGATACAGCAAACTTTTGAAATTAAAAGCTCGATTTATCTCGCTTTATGCTGGATTCCCGCCTCCGCGGGAATGACATAAAACGAGTCATGCAACAAGGTCGCCTTTAGCTAGGAATGACATCGAGATGTTCTCCTAGATTGTCAACTTGCGTCGATTGATCAAGCGGTGGGCTTGTTTCCGTATTATTTGCTTTTACTTGACTCATGCCCCACTCCTCAAACGTCAAAAATGAAGCAATATAGCATATTAACTCTTTGGACAGCTTTGCTATATTCATTGTCTTCGGTGCTTCATTTGTCACTGTTATTTCTTTACATATGCCGGCTCTCAGAAAAGGACTATTTTCAATAATGTTAAGAATATTATCCATCTGCTCTATTATAGAAGCTGATAGTTTGCTTGCGTTTTGCTGTGGGCAATATTTTTGTAATAGCTGGTCTAACATTGCTCCATCTACTTGTTTATAATGCTCCATAGATTTTTTATTTATGAATAGCTTTAGATTATTCATATCAAATTTAGCAACAATATTTTGATTCTTATCCTCTGTTAAAAATTTAGATGTTAAGAATTTTGCAAGTTTATTTAGTTTATTATGTTTGAGTTTTTCGTTGATTGTGGTGTTTGCGTAATTTTCTCTATCAGAAAAATGCGAAATAGTAAAATCGTTGGTAAAATATAGTAAATTATCATTCGTACTTAAAACATTGAGTAAGTTATCGATGCTCGTTAATTCCTCCTCTTTCATTATAAAAAGGGATCGTGGAATATAGAGAGTGCTAAGAGTGGTATTTTCTTTCAAGGCATCTACTATTTCTTGTAGTTCTTGTGCCTTTAGTTGCCTTCCTTGAAAGTCTATAGAGGTAAGAGTGTTATTTCTTTCTATGACTCCTGCTATTTGTTTAACGTTTCCAATCCTAAGAGTTATAGAGTCTAGAGTAGTATTTTTTTCTAAAGATTCAAAAAAAACTCCGATATTTTGTCGGAAACAGAAAATAAGAGCATAAGAGAATTAAGAGTTTGGTTTTCGTTTAAAACTGCAGCAAGGCCATTCATTAGAACTAAGTCAGCACCTTCCTCGAAGTACCCATCCGCTGTAACACCAAAATGTTTAAGCCCTGTATTTATCCTCAAGCCTTCAGTTAATTTTCCTGCACCCACTTTTGTTATATATTTAGCCATTTTAAATGACATAAGAGTAGTATTATCTGCTAAAGCTTGACTGAATAGCGTCATAGAGTCGTCATTTTTCATAACGCTAGAATTAACTATAAGATGTTTAAGAGATTTATTTGTTTTTAAGACATCTACTAATTTCACTGCTTCCGCCCCATTTCCACAAACTGAAAAAGAAGTAATAGATGTTGTTTTTAAAGTTTCAAATAATTCAGACACTGCCGGTGCATGTGCTTGGTCAGCATAAAAATAAAGTGATTTTATAGTAGTATTTGCTTTGAAGATTTCAGCAAATTTTGTTCTTTCAAACTCACATTTGATCTCACTTCTAAAAGAAATAATAGATTTATTGTTTTTTAAGGTTTCTAATAACTCGGCTATTGCTTTAGGATCAGGTTTAAATGATGAATAAATCGAAAAATCAAATGACTTAATAGTAGTGTTGTGAGATAGAACCTGCGCTAAATCTCTTATCATCTCAGTTATTTTGTTATCCGATATATTATCGATTTTAAGTATCTTAGTTGCGTTGTTGCCAACGTGAAAAGAAGGCAGATACGTGGTGTGACCGTCGGACTTGGTAAATAGAATAGAAAGTAGAGAAGGGTCTTTCTCTAAACTTTCAATATGTTGTTTAAGGCCGTATTTTTCAAAAAAGTTTATTAGCGAATCATTATTTTCTGTGTACATATATTAAAAATCCTTAATAAATTTATTTTTACTTAAAGATTTAGTAATATACAAGTAATGGTAATTAAGTCAAAGAAAAATAAAATGAACTGTTAATTTTTTAACTACTTATTAGATTTCGGATAAAACCAAACTATGAGTAAGCAGATTAAAAGAGCGATATTTAAGAGCAGATTATACTCCGTCATAGAAATACCGAGGATTTTAATGGCGGGTTTCGTGCAGGAAGTGATTGGCTGCGAGTAGAACATTTGTTTGATATGCTGGATGGATAGACCTTTCGGGATACGGATCATTGATGAGCAAAGGCTACCGGGCTGTACTATGCCTCTTTCTACGAAGCTATGATATGTTGATAATATACAAGAGCTAAAAATAGTTAAGAAGATAAATATCAAAGTATATTTGCTTAATTGTCTGATGATTAGAGCAGTTAAGCAGATTTTTATTAAAGTTAAATATGGGAATCTTTCGTAAACGCATAAAGGGCAGGGTGTATAATGGAATATATATTCAGCAATATAAGCGGTAGAAAGTGCTATTATAGAAATTGCAATCAGTCCTAAATGTAGGACTTTATAACTATCTTTTCTGATGTAATTTATGGTAGTATTAAGTAGCATGGGTTTTGAGATTATGTTTAAGTATTCTATGTCGTTTTTGCTTTCTTGATGTCATTCCCGCGAAAGCGGGAATCCAGCACTTTAAAGCTTTTTAAAAGCTCAATTTATCTCGCTTTACCCTAGATTCCCGCTTTCGCGGGAATGACATAAGGGGCGACGGGAATGACAATTAAATTTTACAAATAAATAAATTTAGTATATTGTCACTGATTATTAATTAAAGTGCAAGAAAAATAAAATGTCGGAAATTTGGGAAGATGCTATTAAGTCAAATTCTTGGCCTTTTCTAGAAGCTAAAAAGATATTAGACAGCTTAAACGGTAAAACTCCTGAAAAAGGCTATGTATTGTTTGAAACGGGTTATGGTCCGTCAGGTTTGCCTCATATCGGTACTTTTGGTGAAAATGCCCGTATGGTAATGGTACAGAAAGCGTTTGAACAATTATCCGATATCCCAACTAAACTAATCTGCTTTTCTGATGATATGGACGGGCTTCGTAAAGTGCCAAGTAATATCCCAAATCCTGAAATGGTAGCTGGGTATATGGATATGCCGCTTACCTCTATCCCTGATCCATTCGGTGAGTGTGAAAGTTATGGGCATTATATGAATGCAAAACTTCGCTCATTCCTTGATAAATTTGGTTTTGAGTATGAATTTTATAGTAGTACCGAAGTGTATAAAGCCGGCAAGTTTGATGAGATGCTGATAAAGGTGCTTGAGAAATATGATGAGATAATGGAGCTGATGCTCCCGACTTTTAGAGAGGAGAGAAAAGCTACATATTCGCCTTTTATGCCTATATGTCCGAAAACAGGTAAAGTACTGCAAGTACCTATAGAGAAGTGGGATGCTAAAGCGGGAACTGTTACCTATAAAGACAAAGACGGTAATTATGTAGAAGTACCGGTAACAGGGGGGCATTGTAAATTACAGTGGAAGCCGGATTTTGGTATGCGCTGGGCAGCTCTTAAGGTCGATTACGAGATGTACGGTAAAGATCATTTGGCAAATGGCAGAATTTACTCAGAAATTTGCCGAATCCTAGGCGGCAAGCCGCCGGTGCAGTTATGTTATGAGTTATTCTTAGATGAGAACGGTGAGAAAATTTCGAAATCAAAAGGTAACAGTATTAGTGTTGATGATTGGCTTAAATATGCTCCTGTTGAAAGTATGGCATTATTTATGTACCAAAATCCAACTAGAGCTAAGCGTTTGTTTTTTGATGTAATTCCTAAAAATGTCGATGAATATATTACTTTTAATCAGAAATATCATTTGGAAGAGGATAGGTCAAAGCGTTTTGCAAATCCCGTTTATCACATCCATCATGGAAATGTGCCAAAAATTGAGACTTTTGGAATTACATATTCGTTGCTTTTAAATCTTACTTCCGTGTGTAACCCTTCAGATAAATCGGTGCTTTGGGGCTTTATTAGCAAATATGAGCCAAAAGCAACTCCAAATACTAGCCCTTATCTTGACCATTTAGCAGAATTTGCTATAAGATATTATAATGACTTTATTAAAGCACATAAATCATATTTAGTCGTTTCCGAAAAGCATAAGGTTATTTTACAGGATATTTTAAGTATGTTATCTGATATATCTGAGCAGACAGAAGCAGAGGCGATTCAAAAAGCAATATACGATATAGGAATGAAAGCAGGATATGAAAATTTGCGTGATTACTTCAAAGATCTATATCAGATATTGCTAGGGCAGAATGAAGGACCAAGACTTGGGACTTTTATAAAGCTTTACGGTATAAAAGAGAGTATGAAATTGATTGAAGCGAAGTTGTAGGGTTATACCGTGGCTTATGCTTGCGTTGCTATGTCATTCTTGCAGCCCTTTATGTCATTCCTGCGAAAGCAGGAATCCATAAACTAAAAAACAAAGATGTATTGGGTATATATATTATGCTCTAATAAGCAGGGTACTTTATATATTGGTATTACTAATAATATAATACGTCGTGCTTATGAAAATAAACAAAAAATAATAAAAGGTTTTACCTCAAAGTATAATATTACAAAACTTGTTTATACAGAAGAGTTTACTGATATTAAAGAAGCGCTTACTAGAGAAAAAAAACTTAAAAAAATGGAAGCGTAGTTGGAAAATAGAACTGATAGAAAAAACTAATCCCGAATGGAAAGATTTAATTGAGTAGTTTTATGGATTCCTGCTTTCGCAGGAATGACATATAGAACCCCGGTATGACATTATTAACAAATGAATGAAATTTTTTATAGTACGTTACCTATTTTTTTAATTACGCTTCTTGGTAGTATTATCAAAAATAAATGGTTAACTTCGGAAGAATTTTGGCGTGGTATTGAAAAATTATCGTATTTTGTACTATTTCCCGCCATGCTATTTAATTACGTATCTACTGCCGACTTAAGCGTTGCATCGATAATTAAGTTAGTAGTAGCTCTCATTATATCCACTATTCTTGTATCATTGGGTCTTATAGTTTACCAAAAAAAATATAAAATAGATAAAGTCCAATTTACTTCCATCTTTCAAGGCTCAATTCGTTATAATAGCTATATTTTTTTTGGGGTGAGTAGCCCGCTACTTGGTCCTAGTGGGCTTTCCATCGTCGCCGTTATTTCTTCTTATATGATTATTTTTACCAACATTTTATCGGTAATGATTTTCGCTTATTATATCCCTAATAAATCGGTTACCAATACTATTAAAACTAGTTTTGTTTTAATGATGAAATTAATTGTGCGTAATCCGTTAATTATCGCAAGTTTAGTAGGATTCGTTTTTAATTACTCAAATCTTGAATTACATTTAGGGCTTAAAAAAACCTTAGATAGCCTTTCAAATGCCGCTTTAGCTATCGGTATGTTAAATGTCGGGGCAGGGCTTAATTTTACTATTAGACAAGAGCTTTTACATAATGTAATGTTTACAAGCTTTGTTAAATTAGTTGCGTTTCCATTAGTTAGCGTAGTAGTACTATGGTTAATGTCAATTGAGGGAATAGATAGATCGGTAGGAATATTATATAGCTGTCTTCCATGTGCAAGTACGGCTTATGTTTTATCCCGTCAGCTTGATGGCGATCCTGATTCTATGGCGTCGATTATAACATTTACTACTTTTTTCTCGGTAGTTACTATATCAATTATTATGTATGTGATGGGGTGAAAAGTGTCATTCCCGCGAAGGCGGGAATCCAGGGTAAAGCGAGATAAATCGAGCTTTTAATTTTAAAAATTTGCTGTATTTATACTTTTTTTCTGGATTCCCGCCTACGCGGGAATGACATAAGGGATACGGTATGACATACTATAACAACAAAACAGGAATTTCTAAAATGGATGAAATGAATAAAATAAATTATGCTGAGGCCCTCGAATATCACGAAAAAGATAAACCTGGTAAAATTGCTATTACTGCAACCAAGTCTTTAGTTACTCAGCAAGATTTATCACTTGCTTATTCACCGGGGGTTGCTGCTCCTTGTCTTGAAATTGCTAAAAATCTAGAGGAAGTATATAGATATACCGCTCGTGGTAATTTAGTTGCCGTAATCTCTAACGGTACTGCTGTACTTGGTCTTGGTAATTTGGGAGCGGCTGCGTCAAAACCGGTTATGGAAGGTAAAGCGGTATTATTCAAAAAATTTGCCGATATTGATGCAATTGATTTGGAAGTC
>NZ_CBCDJS010000059.1:0-8246 GCF_965035265.1 Rickettsia sp. | reverse complement strand
TTCTTTTGCTGATAACCACTCTGGTTGTGTTACAATGTTTGTTGCTGCCTTACCCCAATAATCATCTTCAAGCTTAGTAAAATATTCATAATCTACTAAAACGACAGTAGGTCTACCTTGTTTATTAATGACTATTGGCTCTCGTAGTGCTTGATCAATAATTTTTCCAGGATTCTTATTTAACTCAGTTGCAGATATATTCATATATTTTACGTATTATATTTAATATATCTATAATACTATTTCTACAAACTAATTACAAATGAATTATTTTAAGTTCCTTGATTTATTGTATTTTTCTTTTTTAATCTTAAAATAAGCGAGCCAGTAATGCCATTCATCTATTGTTATTTGCTCTACTTCTGCAACTGTTTTGTGTAATACTTCAGCTAAAGCAAACATATTAAATAATACCGGCTCAGCAATTAGTTTTTTTCGGCAGTCTCAAAATCGTTTTCACTCATTATACTAGTGCTAATCCGGATCAACACATCAGGGTCACAGCTACGCATTAACTCCGGTTTATCGCTACGACTAAATAAACAGTTTCCCTCCTTATCCTTAGCTTTCATAATTAATGCTTCAACCATTAAGCCTAAATCATCCTCTTTTGCCATTTTGTATAAGCGATTTTTCTGTCCTAAGGTTAAAGGGGATAAGTAAATATATAAAGGATTCTCGCCATCACCCCATTCCGGTACTTCGATTATTTTAATTTCCTTAGCGTCAAAATGTGCTTTGACCCTGTCTATAATTTTTTCATTCCACAACTATTTTAACATTTCGATCTTGGCTTCGTGGTGGGCTTATGGTTGAGGTAGTTACCTCTTCGTTAGATGAAAAAACTATAATCCCTGGCAGAGAAGTAACATCCATAGTATAAAGTCTGCTATCGTAAACCTTAGTACCTACCAAAGTTTTACCATGCAATAGCTCTACAAATGCTTGCCTTATTTTTGTTCTTGCGTGCATTGCTTAACTTTGCTTCTCAAGTACTAAACTAGCAAAACCCGTACCATCAACCTTTATCTCAACAATTCGATATTCCTTATTATGCACGTTCAGCAAATCGCCGTATTCTGCTTCTAAAATATCATCTTCTGTGCATTCAAATATAGGCTTATTGCCGTAAACTCCCGCCATGCCGCTATCTATGCTTAAATATTCCTCGCTCATAATACCGGTTATTATATATTCTTCGCCTGAAGCAAGGTGCAGGGTTGCAGTTATAGCAAATCCTTGCTCTATATCTAAAAACTCGTACAAATCTTCTTGAAACGACATAAAATTTGATGTATTATATTTTTGTTAATACTATTAAAACAATACTAAAACCATTACAATATGATTGCATCTTTTGCTTGTTCTGATACTGAAAAGCTGTTTTATAACCAATCTGTAAAACGTTTTCACTCAATTATTCGCTCAGCTCAAAGAAAGCTTAAATTGTTAAATTCAGCTAGTAATATTAATGATTTACGCTCTCCACCTGGAAATAAACTTGAGTCATTAAAGGGAGATAGAGCAAATCAGCATAGTATTCGTATTAACGATCAGTGGCGTATATGTTTTGTTTGGCATGACGGAAATGCTCATAATGTTGAAATTGTTGATTATCACTAAAGGAGATTATTTATGACTAAACTACTTGATCTTGTAACACCTGGTGAGGTGCTAGAAGAAGAATTTATGAAACCATTACACATAAGTCAAAACAGGTTAGCTCGTGATATTGATGTACCACCTAGTCGTATTCATGCAATAGTACATGGCAGAAGGTCAATTACAGCTGATATGGCATTACGTTTAGGTAAATATTTTCAAAATTCAGCTCAAATGTGGATTAACTTGCAATCTCATTATGATTTAGAGATTGCACAGCGTAACGAATGGCCTCATATTAAAAATCGTATTCGTATTATGGAAATATCTAGAGTTGCTAGCTAATCTTAAGCTTTCCGTGCCACTGCAAAGGATTCAGGGTGTCGCGATGTCGATATCCTGCATTAAGCGAATACGGATACCGCCGCTTGTGCCTAAAGCGCAAGGGTCAACTAGTACATCTAATACACCCCATTGTCCGATGATTAAATCAGCAAAATTACCGAATAATAAAGTTCCATACTATTTCTTACTCCATATTTATAATCACTTACTTTTTTTGCTCCTTGTTTATCTTTTAGCTTTTCTTTACTTCTGCCGATTCCAACAGTCGGATCAGCCGGTATTGACACAACTGATTATTTCTAGAGGCTTCCATAAATTTTTAGAAAAAATAATAAACAAGAAGAATTGGAAAAAGATTTAAGAAAGAAAATAAAACAACAAATAGCAGAACCTTTAACCAAGGAAGACATAGAGAGAATAAACGAACGCTTAGAGATATTAGAAAAAATGTACAAAGATTCTGAGGAGTAAATTTTAATTTTTCACTTAAAAAGAATTCAAAATGTTATTTTTAGAAGATAGAGAAGTAGCTGAAGAAGCAATAACATTATCTAGGGTATCAACTGAAAGACAATATGACTAGGGTTGTTCAATAGATTCACAAACAAGACGATTAAATGATTATTGTAAAAATAAAAATCTTAAAATTACTAAAAGTTTTGAATTTGCTGAATCTTCAACAGTAGGTAACCGCAAAAAATTTATGGAAGCTATAGAGTTTGCTAAAAATTTTGCTGAAGAAAAAAAGAAAATAATAGCAATAGTAATAGACAAAGTAGATAGGTTACAGCGTAATTTCAAACAGTCTGCTATGCTTTATGAGCTTATAGAAAAAGGAATAATAGAAATACATTTTTATACGGAAAACTGCATTATTCATAAATATTCAACTTCTTTGGAATTTAAATGTTACAGTAGCTCAAAATTTATAAAAAAGGTAACAAATACTACCCTCATATTTACGAGTTAAATAAAGAGCTTATCAGTATAAAAAATAAACTTGATAAGCTTAGAAGTAAACTTTTAGAAGATATATTCACAAATGAAGAATACGAAGAAGATAAACGTAAATTAACAACACGTCGTGATAAAGTAATGCTAGAGATAGCAGAGTATAATAAAGGGGATGATAGCTTTACCGAAAAAATGATAGATGTACTAAATTTAGTTGCCAATGCACATCAATATTTTATTTTGTCGAATGCCCCAGGAAAAAGACGCCTAATAAAAACTGTGTTTTCGACAATTAAATTAACAGGCAAAAAGCTTGACTTTATGCTGCATTCGCCGTTTGATTCATTCGTAAATTTGTCGAAAATCGAGGAATGGCTCCCCGGGCCGGACTCGAACCAGCGACCGAACGGTTAACAGCCGTTTGCTCTACCACTGAGCTACCGAGGAACATAGAAGTTTCTAAAAAATTTTAGATAACTTCTTATAACAAATCTTTTCTATAACGTCTAGCGTTTTCTTTATATAAAATAAAAAAATTTACTCATCCCCAATTTTCAACGCTGCGATAAATGCAGATTGTGGGATTTCGATATTACCGTACTGTCTCATTCTCTTTTTACCTGCTTTTTGCTTCTCAAGTAGCTTACGTTTACGGCTTATATCACCACCGTAACATTTAGATAAAACGTCTTTACGCAGGGCCTTAATAGTCTCACGAGCAATAATACGGCTACCGATACTTGCTTGAATTGCTATATCGATCTGCTGCCTTGGTATTAAGTCCTTTAACCTTACGCATAACGCCCTACCCCTCTGCTCCGCACGTGAGCGGTGTACGATTGTGGACAGTGCATCAACCACCTCTGCGTTAACCAAAATCCCAAGCTTAACAAGCTCGGAAGATTCATAAACATCCATTTGCCATTCAAAACTTGCATAACCTTTGGAGCAGCTTTTTAAACGATCATAAAAATCGTAAACTATCTCATTTAGCGGTAATTTATAAACTATTTTAGCTCTATTTGCTATATAGCTATGATCGAGCTGCACCCCTCTCTTTTCTGTACAAAGCGATAATACCGTACCTAAAAACTCATCAGGCACCATTATAGTTGCCTTAATCCAAGGCTCTTCCATTGATTCGATTTTTTGCAAATCAGGCAAATCTGCGGGGTTATGAATTTCTAAGCTCTCACCATCTCGCATATGAATTTTATACACTACGCTTGGAGCAGTGGTGATTAAATCTAAATCAAACTCCCTACTTAAACGTTCTTGGATTATCTCTAAATGTAGTAACCCTAAAAAGCCACACCTAAAGCCTACTCCAAGTGCTGAAGAACTTTCCATTTCATACTCAAAACTGGCATCATTAAGCCGTAATTTAGCTAGCGAATCCTTTAGATGCTCAAACTCTGAACTATCCGTTGGATAAAGTCCACAAAACACTACAGGTAAGTTCGGCTTAAAGCCGGGCAATGCTTGCTCGCAAGGTTTCTTCTCATCAGTGATAGTATCCCCAACTTTACAATCCGCTACCTGCTTTATAGAGGCAGTAAAGAAGCCGATTTCCCCTGCATGCAAAACATCCGAAATATGTTTTTTCGGAGTAAAATAACCGACATTCTCAACTGTATAAACCGAGTTTGTAGCCATCATTTTAATACGTATATTCTTACGCAGAGTTCCATCAATAATACGTACTAAAATAACCACACCAAGATAAGGATCGTACCAACTATCGACAAGCAACGCTTTTAAGATATCCGCGCTACTTTCTTTTGGCGGAGGTAATTTATTTACTATAGCCTCTAAAACTAAATCAATCCCTATACCGCTTTTAGCAGAGATTAACACAGCCTCACTTGCATCAATTCCGATTATATCCTCTATTTGCTGCTTAACCTGCTCAGGTTCGGAAGCAGGTAAGTCAATCTTGTTAAGTACCGGCAAAATTTCATGATCATTTTCAATCGCTTGATAAACATTGGCAAGAGTTTGGGCTTCTACTCCTTGCGTACTATCAACTACCAATAACGAGCCTTCGCAAGCAGCGAGTGACCTACTAACCTCATAAGCAAAATCGACATGCCCGGGAGTATCCATCAAATTTAAATAGTAAGTGTTACCGTCTTTAGCCTTATATACAAGCCGTACGGTTTGTGCTTTAATAGTTATGCCTCTCTCTTTTTCGATATCCATCGAATCTAGCACTTGCTGGCTCATTTCCCTAGCCTGCAAGCCGCCGCAATGCTCAATTAACCTATCTGCTAACGTAGATTTACCGTGATCGATATGGGCGATTATTGAGAAGTTCCGTATATATTTTTGATTATTCATAATTATTGTGATATAATTTGCGTTTGTTTGTTGTGATCAATGTCATTTCGCAAAGGCGGGGCGTTGCTAAGAATGACGTACAGCATATTTCAGAAAGCTCTAGACAAGATGAATTTCAAGGTGAGCCTGCGGGGCGTATATTAATACGTGAGCACAGGCGAATCCTGCAAAATTCGCTTGTATCGAGCTTTATGGAATGCGCTGTAAATATATAACAAAATCGAAATTTATAACAGGAAAAAATAATGAGAGCCGAAATAGAAAATTATGTAAAAAAAATTGAGCAGTCTTTAGAACTACTTTGGAGGTCACTTTGACGTTGAAGCATCAACTGAAAGACTCGAAAAGCTAGAAGAATTAGCAGCCGATCCGAGTTTATGGAATGATCAGGCTAACGCACAAAAATTACTGCGAGAAAAAAGTAATTTAGAAGACAAACTCAATGCTTTTAATAAACTCAAATCCAATTTAAAAGATGCTTTAGAACTTGAAGAAATGGCTGAAGCTGAAAATGACCCAGAAACACTTTCACAAGTTGAACAGGACTTTAAAAATTTAAGCGTCATTGCTGCCAAATTTGAAACTGAATGCTTATTTTCAGGTGAAGCAGACGGCAATAACTGCTTTTTAGAGATTAATGCCGGAGCCGGAGGAACTGAAAGCCATGACTGGGCATCTATCATGATGCGTATGTATTTGCGTTTTGCCGAGAGGCTCGGCTTTAAAACCGAGATAATCAATATGATTAACGGCGAAGAAGCAGGCATTAAATCATGTACGATTAGGATAATAGGCAAACGTGCTTACGGCTGGTTTAAAACCGAAGCAGGAGTTCATAGGCTAGTGCGTATTTCCCCGTTTAATGCGGCAGGTAAAAGAATGACCAGCTTTGCAAGTAGCTGGGTATATCCTGAAATTGATGATAATATAGCAATTACTATCGAGGACAAGGATTTAAGAATCGATACTTTTAGAGCATCGGGAGCAGGAGGGCAGCACGTTAATACTACCGATTCAGCCGTACGTATCACCCATATACCGACCAATACGGTAACGCAATGCCAAAGTGATAGGTCGCAGCATAAGAATAAAGCTCAAGCTATGAAAATGCTTCAAGCAAAACTCTATGAGCTTGAAATGCAGAAACGCACAGACAGCGTTAACGAACAGAATGCCGCTAAAACCGATAATAGCTGGGGACATCAAATTAGATCATATGTTCTACAACCTTATCAAATGGTGAAAGATTTACGCACTGATTACGAAACTTCCGACACTAAAGGTGTGCTCGACGGTGACCTTGAAGACTTTGTCTCTGCAAGCTTATCTATGAATGCGGGTGGTAAGAAGTAGATTTAAGCAATCAAAACGTCATGCCGTGACTTGATCACGGCATCTAAAAAAACAACTTATACTAATAAATATTTATGGACCCCGTGGTCAAGCCACGGGGTGACAGCTGTATATGAAAAACTGCAAAAATTTTAACATAGCTATTTCTATAATTATTATAGGAATAGTCTCAGTTCTAGGATTTCAAAATTATCAAAAATTTGCTCAAGATCGGCATTTTGAGCAAATAGTAAGCGATCTTAATAATCTAGAGTTTGAACCTGCTAATGAAGCGATTCGTCAAAATTTCATTTCTGAAATACAAAATATTTATACAACCGAAAATCCTGAAATAGATAAAAACATAAAGTATGTGTGGGTTTTATCGGCAAGGCATTCTTACACCAAAATACCAATTAATTCCGATGCTCAAAATATTGGAGCAGAAGATAAAGAGGACGGATATAACAGAATTAGGCTAGGCATTAATATTGCAAGAGAAGTAGCCGCCAAAAAGCTTGATAAGCAGGAATCTAACTTAACATCTGAAGAATTACAAAAATACGGACCGATAATTTTATTTAATGGCGGAGCTTATGATAATAGTTTATGAACAGAAGCTCTTGATAATAATATTATTACCGATTATCCGAAAGAAAGTTTCTATATTTTCATGTTACCGGAAAACCAAATCAATACCGGCGGACAATTTAAAACTTTATATATAGAGCATGAAAAAGGTAATATTGATTTAAATAACGCTGAAATTGCAATTGTTACTCATGCTTATCATTTTCCCCGTGTTAACAGATATTTTGATAACCAACCTAATTTCGACTTCTTCTTTGCTCATAACACTAAACCTATAATTTTTTTAGTCGATCGAAAATTTGAAACCATGGGAATAGATAATGAACTAAAGCAGGAGCTAATAAAATTACCTAATTATATCGAAAAAGGCTTTATCTCAAAGAAATAGCGTACTAGTACCTGAGGGTTATAGTACTAGACATTTTTTAAAAAGCCCTCGATGTCATTCCCGCGAAAGCGGGAATCCAGCGTAAAGCGAGATAAATCGAGCTTTTAATTTCAAAAACTTACTGTGTATACATCTTTTAATGACTGGATCCCCGCCTTCGCGGGGATGACATCGAACGCGTTTTCCGAGCCATGCGGGCAACGCCCAGCCTCCGCGGGAATGACATAAGTATACGGAGTATAGCTCGAGCCGAAGCTCTTGTAGAACGATGACGCCAATTTTTGAAGTTCATCGAGTATACTTCCATAATTTGCTAAAAGTACGCTGCCCAAAATAAAAACTAATAATCCCCGCAAAAATAGTTTGGTCTTCAATACTCCATAATATATCTAAATACTCAACTAGCAGGGCAGAACTTTTTAACGATTTATATTGAACATATTTTACTCCTCCGTACATTGCAAAGAAACTATAAGCAAGCACCGGTCTTACTGAACCGTTTAAAGCATCAACCCAACTAACACCTGATTTATAGGTAGAGTAAAGTGAATATTGTATAATGGCCTGAAAAATCAAGACAAAATATATGAACAATGTACTTGGTAATGTTGCTTAAATTAAGCTGCTATTTGTTCATAATGTTGTACGTAATCCAGATAAACATTCATAGGTTTTTTATACCCAATACTTGAAT
>NZ_CBCDJS010000058.1:0-8312 GCF_965035265.1 Rickettsia sp. | reverse complement strand
CCTATATTTTTACTGTAAAATTCGGGACGCAAACCGATAGCGGTGATTATGCCGGCACCGTAATAGCAACAAAAGATTATATCCCTTCTCAAGAAGCAGCTTATGCCGTATGCTCTAAATTTATCGGTAGCATAACTCAAATACCGCCGGCTTTTTCTGCTCTTAAGGTTAACGGCGTAAGAGCCTATAAATTGGCAAGAAGTGGGAAAGAAGTAGAATTAAAGCCAAGAAATATAACTATTTATGATCTAAAATGTTTAAATTTTGATGAGAAAAATGCTACCGCTACCTATAGTGTAGAATGCTCAAAAGGTACTTATATAAGGACTTTAGCAGAAGATTTGGCATTATCCTTGCAAAGTTTAGGATTTGTGATAGAATTACGCCGTACTCAGGTTGGAATATTTAAAGAAGAAAATGCTATTCATATTATTTTACCCGAAGAAATTACAAAAGAATTTCTTGAAACAAAAAGTATAAAGATAGAAGCAATACTGGACGACATCCTGGTTCTTGATGCAACTGACAGCCAAGCACAGCAAATTAAATATGGACAGAAATGCCTATTTGATTATGAAAAAGACGTTAATCTTTTATGGGTTCGCTATAAAGGCGTTTTGCTTGCAATAGGTAGCTTAAATGAAGGTTGCTTTAATTCTTTACGAGTATTTAATTTAACACCGTAGAATTCTTTTAAAACTAGAAATCTATATATTTTAAGGAGAAATTATCGATGTCGATTACACAAGAACGTAAACAACAATTAATTAAAGAATATGCTATAACGGAAAATGATACTGGTTCAAGTGCGGTGCAATGTGCTATCTTAACTCAAAGAATCAATAATTTAACCGAGCATTTTAAATCTAACCATAAAGATCATACTTCAAGACGTGGATTATTAATTTTAGTCGGACGCCGTCGTAGATTACTTAACTATATTAAAAAGAATAGTATTAGCGAATATTTAGACTTAATAAGTAAGCTAGGAATTAGGAAAGTAAAGTAGTAAGATAATCGTCATTGTGATTAGGCATTGCCTATGTAGATGCCAAGTCGTCATTGCGAGCAGCCATAGGCTGCGTGGCAATCTCATGAAATAATAACAAACTCCTGAGATTGCGGGCGTACAATTACTTCGTAATTTCCTCGCAATGACGGGATAGAATACAAAAAATATAAATTATGAAATGAGATAAATAGATGTTTAACGAAATAACTAAGAGTGTTACATGGAACGGGAAAGTTCTTGAACTTAGTACAGGTAAAATAGCACGTCAGGCTGATGGTGCGGTTACGGTAAAAATGGGTAACTCTGTTTTACTATGTACAGCAGTAGTAGCTAACAAAGCAAAAGAAGGTATCGGTTTTTTTCCTTTAACAATTAATTATAGAGAAATGGCATCTGCTGCCGGTAAAATACCTGGTGGTTTTTTTAAGCGTGAAGGAAAAGCGTCAGATAGAGAAGTTTTAGTATCTCGTTTAATAGATAGACCGATCAGACCGTTATTTCATCCGTCTTTTGTGAATGAAACGCATGTAACTTGCAGTGTTCTTTCATATGATCCTGAAACTCCGGTAGATATACTTGCAATTATCGGTGCATCGGCTGCACTTAGCCTATCCCCTGCTCCTTATCTAGAAATAGTTGCTGCAAGCAAAGTAGGATTGATCAACGGTGAATTTGTTTTAAATCCGACACTTGAATTATTAAAAACAAGTCAGCTTGATTTAGTAGTTGCAGGAACAACGGATTCAGTAATGACAGTTGAATCGGAAGCTCATTTACTTTCTGAAGAACAAATGCTAGAAGCTGTAAAATTTGGCTTTGAGAGCTTCCAGCCGGTAGTAAAGATAATTAAAGAACTAGCAGAAGAAGCTAAAAAACCAAAACTTGAAATGCAAGATTTATATCCTGCCTCATTAAAAAACGAAATTGAGAAGTTATTTGCAAAAGAAATTGAACAAGCTTTTGCGATTAAATCTAAACAAGAACGTAGCACTAATTTAGATTTAATACCTGAAAAAGTTCTTACGCATTTTGTAAGCGACATAGAAAATAAAAAATATAATAATTATCAAATCGAATCGGCTTTAAAATCTATTGAATCAGATATATTACGTAACGAGATTTTAGAAAAAAATAGACGTATCGATGGAAGAAGTACCACGGATATAAGACAAATTGCCTGTGAGATCGGGCTGTTACCTTGCACTCATGGCTCAGCTTTATTTACTAGAGGTGAGACACAAAGCTTAGTTAGTGCTACATTTGGTACTAGCTTAGATGAGCAAATAGTTGATAGTTTAGAGGGTGAGTATAAAGAGCGTTTTATGCTCAATTATATCTTCCCGCCCTACTCCGTAAATGAAGCAATGCCGATGAAAGCACCTAGTCGTCGTGAAGTCGGGCATGGTAAGCTTGCTTGGCGTGCTATTAATCCTTTATTACCTACTAAAGTACAATTTCCTTATTCTATTAGAGTAGTTGCGGAAACTACAGAGTCTAACGGTTCTTCTTCAATGGCAACTGTTTGCGGTAGTTCTCTTGCTTTAATGTATGCCGGCGTACCGATAAAAGCACCAGTTGCGGGTATTGCTATGGGACTTGTTAAGGAAGGCAAAAAATTTGCCGTATTATCGGATATTCTCGGCGATGAAGATTATTTAGGTGATATGGACTTTAAGGTTGCAGGAACTAGCGAAGGGATTACTGCATTACAGATGGATATCAAAATACGAGGTGTGGACTTTGATATAATGAAAGTAGCTTTAGAACAAGCACGGCTTGGTCGTTTGCATATACTTGAGCAAATGAATAAAGTTATCAGTAAACCAAATAGCGAACTAAGTAAAAATGCTCCTTCTACTACTACTATAAAAATAGATAAAGATAAAATTAGAGATATTATAGGACCTGGTGGTAAAGTAATAAAGGAAATTTGTGAAACTAGCGGTGCTAAAATAGATATAAGCGATGACGGCAGCGTTTCTGTTTATGCTTCAGATAAAGACAAAGTAAAAATTGCATTAGATAAAATTAAAGCTATTGCCGTTGAACCTGAAATCGGTGAAATATTTAACGGTACGGTAATGAAGGTCTTAGATTCCGGTGCTTTTATTAATTATTTAGGTAATAAAGACGGCTTTGTTCATATTAGTGAAATTTCAGAAGAAAGAATAGAAACGGTTAGCAGTGTTTTAAAACAAGGCGATATAGTAAAAGTTAAGCTAATAGGTTTTGATAATAAGGGCAAAGCAAAACTAACTATTAAAAATGCCGATAAGGATAAATCTTCAAATAATCCAAAGCCAAGAAATAACTCTAAAGAAAACCAAGAGTCTGAAAAACGAGACGTTGGTAAAAAACGAGCTTGGAATGAAGAAAATAATGCTGAAACGGCTGAAACAGTTACAGAACGTAAGTATTTTAATTGATCTTGTCATAGCATAGCTCTGTGTCATACCGCGACTTGATCGCGGTATCTAATAATACTTAAATGGATACCGCGATCAAGTCGCGGTATGACAAAAACAATGACCGACACAAATAATTATCGTGCCATCGCAAAGAGGGTTATTTCTAATGAAGCGAGTGCTTTAGAAAAATTATCCGAAAATATCCCTGAAGATTTTAATAAGATTGTAGAATTTTTACTGTCTTTCAAAGGACGGGTAATTTTAACCGGCATAGGTAAAAGCGGTTATATTGCAAGGAAAATAGCTGCTAGCTTTTCCTCAACCGGTATGCCTGCTTTCTATTTACATCCGGCAGAAGCAAGTCATGGCGATTTAGGAATGATTACAAAAGATGATCTAGTTATTATGCTTTCTAATTCCGGTGAAACTAAAGAGTTATTTAATATAACCGCATATTGCAAGAACTCTTCCATAAAAATTGCTGCAATGACAATGAATAAAAATTCCACTTTAGCTAAAAGAAGTGATTTTTTATTAATAATACCTGAATATCCGGAAGCTTCTGTAATAGGTGCTCCTACTATATCATCTTTAATAATGTTATCGCTCGGCGATGCATTAATGACTGCCGTACATGAAAAGCGAGGCTTTACCAAAGATGATTTTAAGATTTATCATCCGGGAGGTACAATAGGTGCTAATTTAACAAAAATTAAAAACCTAATGCGTAGCGGTGATGAAATACCTTTAGTATATGAGGATACTTCTTTTGCTGAAACTGTAATCATTATGAATAAAAAACGTTTGGGGTGTGCAATCGTAACAGATAAAAATAAAAATCTGCTAGGAATCATAACGGACGGTGATTTACGTCGTCATATCAGTGATCAAATCCACTTAAAAACAGCATCAAGTATTATGACTAAGAATCCTACCTGTATTTCATCCGAAACATTTGCAAAAGAAACTTTAAATTTAATGAAATCTAAAAATATCACTAACATACCGATTGTTGATGATAATATCATTACAGGTATTATTCATATTCATGATTTACTGAAGGTAGGAGTTAGCTAAAATTTATGCCCTCTTCCTATAAACGGCGGAAAAAAATTTGGAAATCTGTCTATTTTTTAATAATACTTGGAATTTTGTATATGGGATATATACTAATTAAAAGTGGTTATGCTAATGAAGAAGAAGATATTAATGTTACAAAAAAAAGCTTAAAAGATAATAAAAGTTTTGATTTAAAATATAATATTATATTGAAAGATTCAATTTTTGAGGGAGTAAATAAAAACTTAAATGCTTATACAATTAAAACTAAGCGAGCTATAAAAGAGTCGGATAACAAATATAAATTAGATATAATAAATGCTATTTATAACGTAAATAAAGACCAAACTCTCACCATACATGCGAAAGAAGGCTTTTTAGACGAAGAATCAAACATATTAGATTTAAAAAACGATGTAAAACTTTATTTTGATGAGGTCATATTTAACACTAATGATGCACGGATTGATTTAGTAAATAAGAATATAACCGGTAATTCGCCTGCTACGTTACTTTACAAAAACTCTTCCGTTACTTCGGATAGTTTTAATACTGTGGATGAAAATAATATTATAATTTTTAAAGGCAATGTCTCTACAATCATCGATTTATCGGATTATTAAACTTGTTTTGATTCTCATAATTAGTACTGTAATATATGCTAATGATAAAGATATTTCTAATTTACATATAACTTCTGATACTTTAATTATTGATAGAACTAAACAAAAGGCAGAATATCTTGGAAATGTTGTTGTTTATTTCGATAATGCAATACTTAGAACGAAAGAATTATATATTTTTTATAAAACAATAGATGAAAAGCGAACTATTGATTATATAGTTATTCCTACTAAATTGACTGTAGAGAGAAAAATAAATAATGAATTATTAATTGCAGATTCAGCTGAATATTTTTTCGATAATAAACAACTTATTCTACTTGGTAATGTAATATTACAACGTGACGATAATGTTTTAAAAACTAATAAACTAATCTATTATGTAGATATTGTTAGGAAATAACATTCTTTGGTACGTCATTGCGAGGAAATTATGAAATAATTGACGAAGCAATCTTAGGATATTTGACGAGATTGCCACGCAGTCTACGACTGCTCGCAATGACGTTGAGAATTAATCCACAAAAAACACACAAATAAAAAAGATGGACAGCTTACAAGTTAAAAATATATCAAAAGCATATAAAAAAAGAAATATATTAAGCGATATATCTCTTAATATAAAACAAGGAGAAATAGTTGGTTTATTCGGTCCTAACGGAGCCGGTAAAACAACTTGTTTTAACATTATTATCGGTTTAATGAAGCCGGATTCCGGACAATTGCTTTTAAATGATACAAATATTACAAATTTACCTATTTATTTAAGAGCAAAGCTTGGAATCGGCTATCTTCTTCAAGAACCTTCAATATTTCGTGGATTGTCTGTTGAGGATAACATTAAGGCTGTAGTTGAAATATCTGAAAACGACAAAGAAGTAATTGAACAAAAAACTCATAATTTACTAGAGAAATTTTCGATAGTGCATTTAAAAGATCTTTCTGCCGCTAGTTTATCAGGCGGTGAAAGGCGTAGGCTTGAGATCGCACGCTCACTTGCAATAGAGCCTAAATTTATCATGCTTGATGAACCACTTGCAGGTATTGATCCTCTTGCTATATCTGATATCAAAAACCTAATTACTTATTTACGTGAGTTCAATATAGGTATCTTAATTACCGATCATAACGTGCGTGACACTTTAGATATAGTTGATCGTGCTTATGTTATTTTTGAAGGTAAAGTATTATTAGAAGGAAGTGCTAAAGAGATAGCAAATAGCAAGAAAGTTAAAGAAGTGTATTTAGGAGAAAGCTTTAGTTTGTAGACTATACAAACTCGTCATTGCGAGAAGAATTACGTAGTAATTCGACGAAGCAATCCCAGGAGTTTGTCATTATTTCATGAGATTGCCACGCAGTCTACGACTGCTCGCAATGACGATTTGGTATCCACGCAACAATGCCACTCAGAAATGACACAAGAATCATATAACAACACTTAAATTAGTTTTCATGAACATAAACAAAGAAATTTTTAGGGCTTATGATATAAGAGGCAATAGCCTTACAGACTTAACGGAAGAAGTAGCTTATAAGATAGGATTTTGTTTTGCCGGGATGACTATAACGAAGGATAACAACAAAATCTGTGTTGGTTTAGACGGTCGGCTTAGTTCCCCTACCCTTTGTAAAGCCTTAGAATTAGGATTAACTGATGCAGGAGCTGAAATCATAAATATTGGCATAGTTCCAACACCAGTTTTATATTTTGCCGATAAACACTTTATGCCTGCCGGTAGTATTGTGGTTACGGGATCACATAACCCTCGTGACGATAACGGCTTTAAAATACTGCAAAACGGCAAATCTTTTTTCGGTCCTCAAATACAGGATTTATTGACGAGGATTTTGCATGATCACGTCATTCCTACTTCCTCTTGTGTCATTCCTGCGAAAGCAGGAATCCAGCTTAATACAAGTGGATACATGGATTCCCGCTTTCGCGGGAATGACATAGAATACGACAATAACATACGATCTAAATATCTAAAGCGTATTTTAGAAGAAATAAACATTAACCCGAAATTAAAAATAGCTTGGGATTCTGGTAACGGAGCAACGGGCAATATTATTGAAGCACTAAAAAAACATTTAGCTAACAAGAATATAATCATAAATAGTAAAATTGACGGAAATTTTCCAAGCCATCATCCTGATCCTACGAATCCTGCTAACTTACAAGAGCTAATTAAATTAGTTAAAGAACAAAATTGTGATCTTGGTATAGCTTTTGACGGTGATGGTGATCGCTTAGGTATTGTTAGCGGGGGTGGGAAGATATTATTCGGTGATCAAATTTTATGTATTTTTGCTGAGGATATTTTAAAGGAAAATCCAAATGCAACTATAATAGTTGATGTAAAAGCAAGCCAATTTATAGTTGATAGAATTAAGTCATTTGGCGGAAATCCTATAATATGGCGAACAGGTCACCCTTTTATTAAAAGCAAAATGCTCGAGACAAAGGCTTTGCTTGCGGGTGAAATGAGTGGGCATATATTCTTTGCTGATAAATATTTTGGTTTTGATGATGCAATTTATGCAGCTCTTAGATTTTTAGATTTACTTAGCAAATCAAGTGAAACTCTAGACGAGATAATAGAAGATTTACCCAAAAGCTATAGTACACCGGAAATTAAAATATTTGTTTCTTCAGAATTAAAGCTAAAAATTATAGAAGAAATAAAACAAAAATTGCTTGATGATAAAATAGAATTTAATGATATAGACGGTGTGCGGGTAAATACTGAGCATGGTTGGTGGTTACTGCGTAGCTCTAATACCGAATCTATTATAGTTGCACGGGCTGAATCAGCTAGTAGAAATGGTTTAGATGCAATAATAACTATAATTAACAAGTATCTTAAAAAATACGAACTATTAATTAATTATTAAAAAATTAGTTTATCTGTTGAGTTTTTAAATATTATTTAGTATATTTTCTTCACATTAAATTAATATAAGGAGAAATAATATGTTAAAAGTCCTATCTAAAGCAGATCTAATCGATATATCACCTGTTGATACTAAATTAGTTACAATAACATTAGCAGATGAATCAAATTCATTAGGTGCAAATATATTAAATAATATCATTATAAACAAGACACCATTAGTAATAAAAAATGCAGGCCTTGAGCATACTAGTAATCCTCTTATTTTTACACTTAACAACGATGTAGCAACATCTTACGGTTTAAAAAGTAT
>NZ_CBCDJS010000057.1:0-8378 GCF_965035265.1 Rickettsia sp. | reverse complement strand
TAGCAAGCATATAGATATAGCAGATAAAAACAAAATTATCTTAGTTGATGATTGTTTTGAAGCTCTACAAAAAATGGCTTTGTATAAACGTAAGAATTCAAAAGCTAAATTCATAGCTATCACCGGTAGTGTCGGTAAAACTTCCACTAAAGAAGCGCTGAAAATATTATTACAATATGATTCCCTAGTTTTTGCAAGTAGAGGCAACTTTAATAACCGTTTGGGATTACTTATAAACCTTGCTTCGATGCCTGATGATACGGAATATGCTATTTTTGAGCTTGGCATGAACCATAAGAGCGAAATAAGAGAGCTTACTCAAATATTAAAGCCGAATATTGCTATGATTACTAATGTTTCAGAAGCACATTTAGAATTTTTTAACTCGCTTGAAGAGATAGCAGAAGCTAAATGTGAGATTTTTGAAAATTTTAGTAAAAATGATATTGCCATTATTAATGCCGATACTAATTGCTATAACACAATATTATCGATATTAAAAAATCTATCTATTGATAACATATATAGCTTGGGTACAACACACAATACATCAGCAGAATTAACCTTATATGAAAACCTAGGAGAGCAAGTCCATTTAAAATATAAGATAAATAATAAGCCCTTAGAGATAACTATACCGTTCATTCCTCGGCATTTCGCCGAAAATTATACCGGTATACTTTTAATTATCGATATATTAGGTAAAGATATAGAGATAGCTGCAAATCATTTAGCAAATATTTCTCCTACTAAAGGAAGAGGGGAAATTATCAATATACAAAATTGTCGTATAATTTGTGATTACTATAACGCAAGCCCGCAGTCAATGAAAGCTGCATTAGAATATTTAAAACAAGTGTCTGCCGATAATAAAACGGCTATAATAGGTGATATGCTAGAGCTTGGACAAAATTCAGAAGCATTACATAAAGAGCTAGTACCTTATATACTAGCTACAGATTGTTCTAAGGTTTTTTTAGTAGGAGAAAATACTAAATATATTTATGATTTACTACCTTCCAAAATAGATAAAAAATACTTTAAAAATGTTGATGAATTAATTACGCATGCCACGGATTTATTTAAGAATAATGAACTTATATTAATAAAGGGATCAAGAGGTATAAAACTCAATAAGATTGTTGATTATTATAAATAAATCCACTAGGATATTCCTAATATTGTGTGGTTTGGTTTTTACGTCATTGCGAGGAATTTACGAAGTAATTGACGAAGCAATCTCAGGATGTTTGATGAGATTGCCACGTCGCTTCGCTCCTCGCAATGACGGTTTGTCCACACAACAATGAACAACATCAAAATATACTTTTAAATTTAAATCTACAAATGTTATACAATCTTTTACTTCCTCACATTCATAATTCACATATAGCTAATTTATTTCACTATATTACTTTTCGTAGCGGTCTTGCTATTATTATAACTTTAAGCCTTAGCTTTATTACGGGTCCGATATTAATAAAATTTTTACGAACCCTTCAAAAACACGGCCAGCCTATACGTTCAGATGGACCTGAGTCACACAAAACAAAAGCAGGTACTCCGACTATGGGGGGTATTATGATTATTTTGTCTAGCTGTCTTTCTACTTTATTACTTGCCGATTTAACTAATAAATATATTTGGATTACGTTATTTGGTTTTATTAGTTTCGGTATTATAGGATTTATGGATGATTATGCAAAGGTAACTAAAAATAACCATTACGGTGTAAGAGGAAAAAGTAAACTTTTACTACAAGGAATTATTAGTTTAATCATATGTATTTTACTAGAATATACCGATAAAAATCCAAGTCATTTACTTAACGTACCGTTTTTTAAAAATTTAAGCTTGGATCTCGGTTATTTTTATATAGTTTTTGCTATATTCGTTATAGTAGGCTCTTCTAATGCCGTTAATCTAACGGATGGGCTTGACGGGCTTGCTACGGTTCCAATTGCTTTTACTGCCGGCTCTTTTGCTTTAATAAGTTATTTAGCAGGAAATCTAATTTACTCGAATTACTTGCAGCTAACTTACATACCGAATACCGGAGAGTTAGCAATATTATGTGCGGGGCTAGTCGGTAGCTGTCTTGGGTTTTTGTGGTTTAATGCACAACCAGCAGAAGTTTTTATGGGTGATACTGGTAGTTTAAGTCTTGGCGGCGTACTTGGGATTATTAGCGTCATTACTAAGCATGAAATAGTTTTAAGCATAGTCGGCGGCTTATTTGTTATTGAAACGGCATCTGTAATTTTACAGGTATATTATTTTAAGGCTACTAAAGGAAAAAGAATATTTAAAATGGCTCCGCTGCATCATCATTTTGAAAAGCACGGCTGGGCAGAATCAAAAGTTGTCATAAGATTTTGGATTATTTCAGTTATATTTGCTCTTATAGGTTTATCATCCTTAAAATTACGTTAATGATTAATTGAAATATATCTTAACATAAATTAACTTTCTCCTTGCTTTTGTACAAGAAATTTACTATAATGCCGACATTAATTTATAGTAGGTGTATGGTATGGCTAAAGAAATAGATATAAATAAATTATTAGCACAAGAAAATAATGCTTTAAATACTATATTAAGCCAAGTAAACGAATTATGCGAACAAAATAAGAAGTTGCAAGGGTTAATCGAAATACAAAAAGAAGTTAAAGAACTAGAAAAAGAGCATACTAAATCGCCGCCTTGGTTTAAGAGACTTGTAAAAGCAGTTTCTAATGTAAAGTATAATTTTATAAAAAGTGAAGAACAGTTAACAAACGAAGCAATACAGAGAAATGACAATTTATTAAAGCGTATAGATAATACCATACTATCCATAGCCGATAAATCCGGTCCTTTAAAACAAGAATTACAACAAGAAGTTAGAAAAAACTTTGATGAATTAGCTAAAAAAGATTTATCTACAGAACAACGTGATAAGCTTGAAGCATTATTTACCAATAAATATGCTGCTAAGTCAGAGAAGTTTGGTCCGTTAACTATGGTTAAACCTTTACATTTTTCTAATGGTGAAGAGCTAGAAAATCAACTTAATAGTCTAAATGCTACAAAACAAAACATCCAAAATTTAATATCCGAAAATTCCAATATCAAAGAACTTAAAGAAATACAAAAACAGGTTGCTGAAATTAGGGAAGAAATACCTTATACATTTTTTGAAAAATTAAATAATATTTGGCAAAATGTTAAAAATGCTTTTGTAAATAATAGTGAACAGGTTTTGGCGAAAAACAAAGAAAGTAACACTAAAACAATCAGAAAGATTGATGAACAGTTACATAAAACGAAGCATAAATTTGAGGAATTAATTGAAAATAAAGAAAGAAATATTAATGATATAATTGCAAAGTTGCCTGACAATGAGGAGTTACAAAAGATAGTAAGTAGTCTTGCAAGTCATATGACTCCAAAAAAGGAATCAATATTAACAACCTTGCCTCTCGCTAAACCTTTGGAAAATAACATTCCACCACCACCGCCTCCTCCTTTATCGCAAAATAATATACCGCCACCACCACCACCACCTATGCCTACTATGGTTCCGGCTCAGACTGAGACATTATCTAAGCCTATAGAAGCTACTACGGTTAAAAAATCGGAAAATCAACCACGTCCTTCTATAGATACTTTTGATTTAATGAAAGAAATAGCAGGACCAAAAAATCTAAGAAAAGTTGAATTTGACCCTAATACAGGGAAACCGCTTGCACATTCTCATAGTAAGCCTGCTCAGAATGTTAACAAACCTAATGAAGTTGCATCAATTTTAGCTCGAAGAGTCGCTATGGAGATGAGTGGTAGCATCAGCAGTAGTGGCAGTGAAAGCGATAGTGGTAACTGGAGCGATGTTAGTAATAAACCAAAGGCTCTAAAAACTAGAGGAGAACGAGATGCTAAAACGACTACGCATGCTCAAAAAATTCTAAGTAATAGAAGTTCACAAAAACCATCATTTGTTAGAAGTTAATTAAGATTTTTGAGAAGGTGTTGTTACGTAGCTTGTATGTTCTTCCTGCGAAAGGGCTTTGTTGCATAGCTCTTAAAAATTGTTCGATGTCATTTCCGCGAGGCATTGTTGCGTGGATCGGTTTTTCCGTCATTGAGAGGAAAATTACAAAGTAATTTGTACGTCCGCAATCTCAGGAGTTTGTTATTATTTCATGAGATTGCCACGCTCCCTACGGTCGCTCGCAATGACGATTTGGGTTCTATCCCTTAAACTTCTTAGTTATTTCAACTATTCTTTTTGCAAATAAATTAGCGGTTAGTAAATCACCTTTTGTAGGAGTAATATCAGGGGAGGATTTGTGGTTAGATTGAGTCATAAGCCCTGACCAACTACCTAAGCGGTTAATTTTATCAGGATCAGGCATCTCATGATCGGCAAAATTAGGCGCAGCTTCAGCTTGTCCAACCCAAATCATACAATGCTGCATTGCAAAATGAAATAATTGTTGAATACTACATAACTTATCGCCTGAATAAGAAGCAGAATTAGTAAAAGCGGCTGCTATTTTATCTTTCCATTTTTGTTGTGCCCATCTAGTTGAAGTAGCCTCCATAAATATTTTAAACGGACCAGCTAAACTACCCATATAAGTTGGAGCTCCAAAAATGATAGCATCTGCATTGTCTAATAAATCCCAATCGACATTATCAGGTTTATCTTTATTTATTTGTATCAAAGAAATATTTGCTCCTGTTTCTTTAATGCTCTTACTTATTTCTTCGGCTACTTTTGCAGTATGACCATACCCGCTATAATATACGATAGCTACTTTAACCATTTTATGCTCCATATTATAAATTAACTATAAACTCAGCTTCAGTTTTAGACTTTATTTCTTCAATAGTAACATCGTCAGCTTTTCTAACTAATACCATCTCATCTTTATCAATATCAAAAATTCCAAGATCGGTAATTATTCTATTAACTACTTTTTTGCCTGTTAACGGAAAGCTGCATTCTTTTAATAATTTAGCTCCGCCGTCTTTTGCATTATGCTCCATTATAATAACTACTCTTTTGGTGTTAGCGACCAAATCCATAGCACCACCCATGCCTTTAACCATTTTGCCTGGGATAGTCCAGTTGGCAAGATCACCTTTTTGTGAAACTTGCATAGCTCCTAAAATAGTTAAATCGACATGCGAACCTCTAATCATGCCGAATGAAAAGCTACTATCGAAATAGCTACTTTCAGGTAATGCTGTGATAGTTTGCTTACCGGCATTAATTAAATCAGGATCTTCTTCCCCTTTATAAGGAAAAGGTCCCATACCAAGCATACCGTTCTCGCTTTGAAATATTACATTCATTCCTTTAGGAATATAGTTTGCAACATGCGTAGGCATACCTATACCAAGATTGACATATAACCCGTCTTTAAGCTCCTCTGCGGTTATTTGGTAAATTTCTTCTTTGCTCCAAGCCATATCTTATTTTTCCCTTATGGTTAACTGCTCAATACGCTTCTCATACTTCTCACCTACTATTAATCTTTGTATGAAAATATTAGGTGTGTGAATATGATCAGGATCAAGTTCGCCTGTTTCAACTATTTCCTCTACTTCACAAATTGTGATTTTAGCTGCTCCCGCCATGACTGCATTAAAGTTTCTTGCGGTTTTATTGTAAATCACATTGCCGCTTTTATCAGCTTTAAAGCCTTTAATAATAGCAAGGTCAGCTTGAAGTGCTGTTTCCATTATATATTTTTCGCCGTTAAATTCCTTTGTTTCTTTACCTTCCTCGACTATTGTACCTATACCTGTTTTAGTATAAAAGGCTGGAATTCCCATGCAGGCTGCTCTAATTCGCTCAGCTAAAGTTCCTTGGGGGTTTAGCTCAAGTTCTAAAACCTTATCAAGATATTGTTGTTCAAAAATTTTATTTTCTCCAACATAAGAAGAGATCATTTTTTTTATTTGCTTGGTTTGAAGAAGAAGTCCAAGTCCAAAATTATCAACACCACAATTATTGCTGATAACTGTTAAATTTTGAACATTGCTGTTAAGTAAAGCATTTATTAGATTTTCAGGAATACCGCATAGACCGAATCCGCCTGACATTATAGTCATGCCGTCGTAAAGTAATCCTTCAAGGGCAGCTTCAGCCGAAGGATAGATTTTATTCATAAATTTTAAATTATTTAATATCTATTATTTAAGAAATTAGGGGGATTTTCAAAAGAAGTCAAGGACATACACAAGTTTAGTATATTAAAAAAATACTTTACAAATTTAAAGTACTATATATTATACTACTTCTAATTAATAAAAATTAATAATAAGTATGAAATTAAGTAAATTAAATTTAACTATTGCTGTATGTCTTTTTTCGGTGGCAGCGAATGCGTCAAATATTGACTATGATATGACAGTTCAAGAAAGTTCTAAAAAAGGTTATAGCTATGTAGTTACTTATGATAAAGATATGTCCTCAAGAGCGAGTAGCGATGCTGCTATGTCATTGATTGAAGCGTATCGTCAGTTAGATGATGCTGTATTTGCTGATTCAGATAATATAGCTATGAATATCTTAAGTTATATCACAAGATTTACTGCTACATCTTGGATTATGGTAGGTAACCATGAAGTAGGAGGTCATGGCGGGCGAGCAAGAGAGTTTGACTTAAAAGTAACAAAATATGAGGTAGATCCTTTTGAGGGTACTACATATTTTAAAGCTAAAGACTTTAATTCTTTGCAAGTTCATAAACAAATTGCTATAGATACTGGGGGGATTCAAGCAAGCTATTTATTATCTGAAAATATTAAAGATAGGTATATGGCAAGTAACAAAATTAATCCTACTTATGGTATAGGTTATTTATGGACAAGACTAGATCAAGCAAGTTATATTTTTAGTACTAAGTTTGATGGCAAAGATAAAAGCGGTAATGATATAAATGCCTATGTAAAAGCGATTAACTCCATATATGGCAAAAATTATATTACTAAAAATAAGATACGTTCTTACGCTTATTTAGATTTATTTGATCCATTTTTAGTTTATTCCGGTTATTCATTTATAATGAATCAAGATCTTAATAATATACCTATGTTTGATCTTGGCGGAGTAAAGTACTTACCGGCTACAAGAGCGATACTTGCTCCATATGGTTTAGAGCGTGGTTTAGTGAATCATTTCGTTATTGATGATAAATATATTCAGCTTACTGTTAATTACGGTAAAAATCAGAAATTTAAGTCTTACGGTGTCGGAGTTAAAGCAAATAACCTAGTTAAATTTGATTTTATTTCTTTAGGTTTAGAAGCAGCGTTTTGGAATCAGCCTAAAATGTTAACCGCTACTCCTTTAAAAGAGAGTTGTAAGCAAGGTGGGCTTGGAGCTGTTAATTTTGAGCTTAGCTTAAATGAAACCTTTAAAATAGTTGGATCAGGCGGTTATAAAACAGCTGGCTTTATCGAAGGTATGCCTTTAAAATCTTCAGCTATAGTTAGAGCAGGGTTAAAATTAGATTTATAATTTTTGTCAAATTTGTCATACCGCGAGCTTGTAGCGGTATCCAAAAATTCTTGAAATGAAAAGCTCGATTTATCTTGCTTTATTCTGGATTCCCGCTTTCGCGGGAATGACATTGAGCAGGCTTGAATTAAAGTTGGCTTGCTTATATATTAGATCATAATTCACAGTTATTATGACTTTAAGCAAAAAATATGTTTTCGGCTCTTGAAAAATTTTTATTTTCTTCTGTAAAAACGTTCATCAATATACGTGAAGATACCGTATCTGCTCTTAAGAGGCTTGGCATTAACAATATTCGTGATTTATTGTTTTATCTACCTGTTTCATATCAAAATAAAATATTATCGCCTAATTTAACTGAAGTTAGAGACGGTGAAATAATCCAAACGGAAATTGTAATTGAGAGCATTAGTTTACCAAAGAAAAGTAATCAGCCTTTAAAGATTACAGCTAGCAATGATACTGGTTCTTTGTTATTAGTGTTTTTTCATAAGCCACCACCGTTTATTTTTAATAAGCTGAAAGTTGGAACGAAGCATATTATCAGTGGAAAGGTACAATTTTTTGATCATTATTTACAAATTTCTCATCCTGAATTTATTACTAATCCTAAACTCGCAAAAGAAATAGAGCCTATTTATTCACTGACATATTTACTTAGTAACAAACAGTTATATTCGTATATCATAAAAACAATAGAGATATTTGAGGAGAAATGTATGGGGTTGGAAGATAAAGAGGTAAAAGAGTATTTGGATGTTATATTACAGAATTTAAAAATTTTGCATGGGTTATGTCATTCCTCACCCTTATGTCATTCCCGCCCTCTATGTCATTCCCGCGAAAGCGGGAATCCAGAAAAAAA
>NZ_CBCDJS010000056.1:0-8396 GCF_965035265.1 Rickettsia sp. | reverse complement strand
AATGCTACTGTAAAAACTTTCGGTGGCTCGATGTAGCTCAAAAGCACTTTTACTAAAATCACCTCTTTCTAATGGATATTTACAATCAATAAAAAAACTTTCGCCTCTACCAAACCAGTATTTATAATCTTCTTTAGCCATTTCTTTTACTTCGCTCCAGGGCAAATTTTTAGCTTGAGAAAGCTGAAACTCACCACTATCATATAAAAGAATACCTTCTTTTTTAATATCAGTGTAAAAATAGCGCCCCTTCTCTAATTGTCTATTTACCTCATCTATCGACTCAATAATTATAGATATCTCTGAATCGTATGGAATAATCTGATTGGTGATTACTCCTGTTTTCTCTAACCTTTTGTATATATTATCTTCTAACTTTAAAGTAGCATGCCCTTTATACTTACCTTTCTTCAGAATTATCAAAATATCGGTATCGCTATGATAGCCGTTTGGTAAATCACGTACCCAATCACCTCTAGCAAACGAACCATACAAGATAATCATAGCGATTTTATCTTGTGCAATATCTAAAATTTGGCTTACTATATAATTAAGCCTAGCTTGGATTTTTAGGGAGCGATCGGGTAAAATTGTTTTCATAATATTACTTTCTTTTTCTAATCTAAAATATAAAGACTATGATCTTTTACTATTTTGCTTATTGCTTCCAAACCTTCAGGATAATCTTTTTTTACTTTTAATATATCAGTTAAATCATGACCGCCATCTATAATAGCATGATACTCAGGGAGAATAATTTTTAAGAATAATCTCTCCCTTACACTTAATAAAACATGCGATAAATATTCTTCTTTAGAATCAAAAGAAACATATAATCTATCAAAACGTGCATAAACTTTCGTGTTATTGAATAAATACAAATAAAATTTTATAAATAACTTCTCATATTGATAATATTTTTCTTTATTTTCCTTAGAATTAAATTTTCTTTGATAATATATCATTAGTTCATCGCATTCTTCATCAGAAAGCCAGTGGTCAAAAACTGAAATACAACGAACATAATATTCTTTTCTAAGCCTTATATGATATTCTTTAGCATCTTTGTCATCCCAGTGATACTCATCATCTATTAAGGAAAACATTCTATGAAGTTTAATATTTTCCTTGCTTAAAACTTCTTTCACAATATCACCTATAATATTGATACTTTAAGTATTTAAAGAATTAGACTTTATTTTGAATGGTGAGCGAACGGAGTGTACACTTAAGTACATGAGTACGCGAATCCATGATAAAATGAAGAAATAATTCTTTAAAGACGACAAGTATTTAGATGTTAAACCTAAAATGTACTATATCCCCATCTTGCATTTTATATTCTTTACCCTCTAAACGCATTTTGCCTACTTCCTTGGCTCTTGCTTCGCTACCAAGATTTATATAATCTTCATAGCCGATAACTTCTGCTCTGATAAAACCTTTCTCAAAATCGGTGTGGATAATACCGGCAGCAGCTGGTGCAAGCGTACCATCTTTAAAAGTCCAACTATGAGCTTCTTTAGGACCGATTGTAAAGAAACTCTTCAAGTTTAGTAAATTATAGCCCTCTTTAATTACTTTACTAAGCCCCGTTTCGTGAAGACCTATAAATTTCAAAAACTCTTCTTTTTCTTCCATGCTTTCAAGTAAAGCAATCTCAGCTTCTATTTTTGAAGAAATTACCACGCTTTTAGCGTTTTCTTTCTTTGCTCTTTCTGCTACTAGTTTTGTAAACTCATTACCTATAGCTGCGTCTTTTTCAAGTACATTACATATATATAAGACAGGCTTAGAAGTAATTAACTGCAATTGCTTTAAATTATCAGCTCCTAAAGTTTCATTTAACACTCTTGCAGGTTTATCCGTGCCAAGTACCTTATAAACCTCTTTTAACAGCTCTATCTGCTCTGCCATTGTTTTATCACCTGACTTCAAGCGTTTTTCACTTGTAGCTAAACGCTTCTCAACCGATTCTATATCGGCAAGTATTAATTCCGTTTCAATAATCTCAAGGTCATGCAGCGGATCAACTTTATTATGTACATGCGTTATATCCTCATCTTCAAAACAACGCAGTACATGCAATATTGCATCAACTTCCCTGATATGAGATAAGAACTTATTACCAAGCCCCTCCCCTTTACTTGCTCCTTTAACAAGCCCTGCAATATCAACAAACTCAATATAAGACGGAATAATTTTTCCGCTTCCAGCTAAACTTGCGAGTCGTTGCAAACGCTCATCCGGCACTAAAACTTTACTGCTATTAGGCTCAATAGTACAAAACGGATAATTAGCGGCATCCGCAGCCTGACTTGCCGTTAAGGCATTAAATAACGTCGACTTACCGACATTCGGCAAACCAACAATTCCTAGTTTTAGTGTCATAAATCCTTCCGTAAATGATATGAAGCTGAATCTTTTTCATAACCGTGTCTTATAAATTCTAGTTTATATCCTAGTTTTTCATAAAAAGGTTTAGCCTGAAAATCCATAGTCGATAAAACAATAAAATTACAATCACGCTCACGTGCCAATTCTTCAGCTTTTTCCATTAATAAGCTTCCATATTTTTTATTTCTATGATTTTCATCTACAAACAATGAAGTAATATACAAACCACCCCAAAGGCTTATTCCTTGCATACCGGCAATAAAATTTTTATTTTGGTCTATACATGAGAAAGAGAAAGATTTTAAATCCCCTGTTAAACCCTTTTTCTCTTGTGCATCTTTATGAAAAGCATCCCAAATTATAGCTGAATAAGCTTTATCCATCTCTTCAGCATAAACAATTTCAAAATCTTGTGTCATAAGTGATCCTCTTAATTCAAATTTTTATGTCATTCCCGCGAAAGCGGGAATCCAAAAAAAAGTGAAATAATATTGAGCTTTTAAAAAGTTTTAAAGTACTAGATTCCTGCTTTCGCAGGAATGACATCGAGTAGGTTTCTTGAGCCATGCAGGCAACTCAGAATAACATTATCCAATCTTATTTTTAAATTCTTCTAACTTATTCTCTAATATCAAGCCAAAATTATTAGCTATTTTATCTATAGCTTGAATTGCTATTTCATATTCGGATTTCAAGAAATTATTAAGTACGTAATCTGCTACATCCTGATTATTTTGCGGTCTACCGACTCCAATTCTAATGCGATTATAATTATTGCCTATAACCCCGTCAATTGATTTTAAACCGTTATGCCCACCGTTACCGCCCCCGGTTTTAAATTTTATCCTACCCGTTTCCAAGTCAATATCATCATGAATAACAAAGATTTTTTCAAGGTGAATATTATAATATGTTTTCAAAGCTACCACCGACTTACCGGACAAATTCATATAGGTAGTGGGCTTTATAAAAATTATCTTTTGTCCATCACTAATAGTTTCAGCAATCTCACAATTAAATTTTTTCTTTATGCTAAATGATGAATTATATTGGTTTGCTATTTTCTCTATAGCAATAAAACCGATATTATGCCTCGTATATTGATACTCTTTTCCTGGATTACCAAGACCAATAATAAGGACCATAATATTTACCTAAATATGTAATGGAAAATTTTTGAAGAAATATTGATTTTGAAGAAGTACCGAATAATGTCATTCTTGCAAGGCATTATATTGCGTGGATCGAAAAACACGCTCGGTGTCATTCCCTATAGTACTGGACATTTTTCATTCTATGTCATTCCCGCGTAGGCGGAAATCCAGTTAAATAAAGCTTCAAGAAGCTTTATTTAACAAAAAATTATCTAATAAAAAAATCTTTGAAATCAAGATTTTTTTAGCATGGATCCCTGCTTTCGCAGGGATGACATCGAAGGGCACCCTCTTAAGTTGACGCTCATGTGCTTACGTAGGAAGGACATCGTAAAGTTTCTCATAATTCATCATGTATAAGGTCTATCTGTTCATACTGTGTACCTAAAAGATCAATAGCTCCATTATTAACAAAACCACAGAATTGACTGTAAGTATCATTAGAAACAGATACACCAGCCACAATACTACATAAAGACTTCAGACCTTCATTCATAAACTTTATCAGCGTCGCTTGCTCGCGTATTGTATCTCTTTGACCTTCAATAAATTTATTATATCTATGTGTATTATATTGACATTCACGCAAATCATTACCTAATTGTACCAATATATCAGAAAAAGAATTATCAAAAGATTGTTTTTCTCTCTGTTCAATATCATCATTATTCTCACCACTTACACTACTGATATAAGAAAAAAGAATTGTGGATATTATAGTATATTTTTGCTGCCATAATTCTGCTATAAATTTGTTACCAATATATTTAGCAACAGCACTATAACCAAACGGTTTATCCTTATTCATAATATTGCACTCCTTTCTTTAAGGTTAGATAATATAAAAATATGTAGCAACTTCTCTTAATATTAATTAACTAAGAAAACTACTACATAAAATTATTGCACTTAGAGGCTATTTGTAAACAAATTTTAACCATAATTTAGTTCTTTTTTGCTGCAAATTATAAGATTTTTTTGAAATATGAATAATATTCCTGCAAAAATCTTATTAATTTTCGCTAAAAAACCTCTTTAATTATTAATTAAAATTAATTTGCAAATAACCTCTTAAAGAAAAAAATAAAAAGTTTTTTAATATTATGAATTATTCAACTTACCCGGCTTATTTCCCTGCTTCTGCTACTCGCCCTTCTTCAGCTTCAGTTTTTGCTCCTCTACGTCCTATTATAGTTGCAAGAACAAATTCTTTTTTAGTAGTAAAACTGCATCCTTTCGGTAATTCTATTTTTGAAGATTTTAGCGAAGTAGCAATAGGCATATTAGTAACATCGATAGTTACGTTTCTTGGGATATTATTAACATCGCATAATAAAGTAACTCTTCTTTTTACTATATTGAAGTATCCACCTCTTTTAACACCTAAAGCTCTTTCTTTCCCTTCATATACTACAGGTACTTCCATCTTTTGGGTTTTCTCTTCTAAAAAAACAAAATCAACATGGCGTACTATATCTGTAACAGGATGTAACTCTACAGCTTTCGGCAATACTTTATATTGCTTCTTATCAATTGTTAAATTAATTAACTGAGAGATAAAAGCCGGCTTTCTATAATATTTAGTTATTTCCTTTTCTTCTAAAGAAATACTAACAGGTGTTTTACCAGCTCCGTAAATAATAGCTGGAATACGCCCTTCTCTTCTTAACGCTCTTGCTGCTCCCGTCCCAAATTCTGTGCGGGATTTTGCTTCAAGCTCTAATATTTCACTCATTATTTCAACACTTTAAAACTTAAAAAAGATTATAATAGCTTCAATTAATATAAAATTCAAGATATATTTGTAAGACAAATGTATACACAATGTCTTACAAATATTATTCTATTCCTAAAAATTTATGGGTTTGTAGAGACAACCTAGCACCGCTTTCTAGCGCTAATTTTACTGCTAACTCATTATTTTCATCATTGAGCTTTTGATCGTTTTGATCCATAGGTTGCACAAAAACCGGGATATTATAAGCTGTTTGCCCTACTTCCGGTATGATGCCATATTCTAAAATATTTTTAGCAACGATAAATTTCACTGCACTAATTTGCGGCAATAAGTCTTCTCTTATTTTACTATAACCGGTTTTACCTGCTTTCGGCGAACAAATTATATACACTCCTTTTGGCAAAGAACGATATAACGTCCCGTTAGTCTCTATTTGAACTTTAAAATCTCGGTCTAATAACTTCTGACATAATAGCTCTATAGGTTGACGCATCGGCTCGCCACCGGTTATTACTACTAAATTAATCGATTTTTCATTTTTAGAATTTAATGCCAAACTTTCGGCTTTATTTAAAATCTTATCTATATCTACTAACTCAAAATCTTCAAACTCCGTATCACAAAAATTACAAGCAAGGTTACACCCTCCTAGCCTTATAAATATGGCAGGACTACCAACAAAAATACCCTCGCCTTGTATAGTCTTAAAAATAGACTGCACCTCTAACTTAGTACCGTCACCGTTTAATATGCTTCTTTTAGGGTTTTGTCCGAACATATATTTTGCAATTAAAAACGTTAATGATGGCTATTATAGCATAAATAACAATATACTATAAATACTTAAATAAGCTTTGTAATCAAAATAAGCCTTGCAATAACTGATAAAAAAAACTATTATTAGCCTTTAGCGTAATTAACACATCGGTAACATGGCTTTGGTATGCCTAATTACCGGCAAATCTAGAAATACCAATTATAAGGAATATTATGCCTAAATTAAAAACAAAATCTGCCGTAAAAAAACGTTTTAAACTTACTGCTACCGGCAAGGTTATAGCATCTCAAGCAGGGAAAAAACACTTTATGCGTCGTCGCACTAAAGCTCAAATTCGTAACCTTAGAGGAACTACAATACTTTGTCCTCAGGACGGATATAATATTAAAAAATATTTTCTACCGTACGGTATAAATTAATTTAATTAGGAGCTAAGCAATGACGCGTGCAAAATCAGGAAAAATTTCCAAAAATCGACATAAAAAAATCCTCAAACTAGCAAAAGGTTATAGAGGTAGAGCAAGTACTTGCTTTAGAGTAGCTATTGAAAAGGTAGAAAAAGCTCTTCAATATGCTTATAGAGATCGTAGAAATCGTAAGCGTGATTTTAGAGGTTTATGGATTCAAAGAATAAATGCAGCAGTAAGAGAACATGGGCTTGTTTACTCCCAATTTATGGGAGCTCTTAAAAAGGCAGAAATTGACATAGATCGTAAAGTACTTGCAGAACTTGCTGTAAATAACAGTGACGGATTCGCAAGTATTGTAGAAAAAGCAAAAGCACATATTTAACTATTTAATGTCATCCCGTGGCTTGACCACGGGATCTTGTGTTACAGTCTGTGTCTTGAGATCTCGTGGTCAAACCACGGGATGACATATTTATAACAATTAATTTTTATTTTCGTTCGGTATAAATATTATGAAACGTACATTTCAACCTAGCAATTTAGTTAGAAAAAGAAGACATGGTTTTAGAGCTAGAATGGCTACTCCGGCTGGAAGAGCAATCTTAAGCAAACGTCGTGCTAAAGGTAGACATAAATTATCTGCTTAAAATAATCTGACTTATCAAATTGTCTATTACCTCTTTAAAAAATCAAAAAGAATTTGAGCTTATAAATAAGCTTGGAAAGAAGTTTCATGAAAGATATTTTATTTTGGTAATAGCAAAAAAACTTCCTAAAATTTTCCTTGAATCAAAATATAACGCCTTTTTAGGGATCAAAGTTAGCAAAAAGCTAAATAAAAAAGCCGTGGTTCGCAATAAAATTAAAAGGCGTATGAGACATCTAATTAGAATTATCGTTAGTGATTCTAAGCTTAAGGCTATAAAATTCGCAATGATTATTATTCCAAGAAAAGGATTTGATGAGATAAATTTCTCACATTTAAATTATGAATTAAATAAAATAATCTTGAACAATATTTAAAATAATTTCAGTTCAAGTTTGTTGCATAGCTTAAAAAAAGCGTTCTATGTCATTTCTGCGAGGCATTGTTGGGTTGATCAGTTTTCTACTGTCATCCCGCGACTTGTGAGGCGTTATTGCATAGATACCCGATTCGTCATTGCGAGGAGCGAAGCGACGCGGCAATCAAAATAATTAAACAAATTCTGATTTACAGAATTTTTTACTGGATTGCTTCGTCGAATTACTACGTAATTCTTCTCGCAATAACAAAAAACCGAGCCACGCAACAACGCCGACTTATGAGCTAGATTCAGTTAAAAATACTAATGTTTTTTGGATACCGTGAAGAGGCCACGGTATGACCTAGAGCTTTGTTTTATTTTTTATTACTTATGCCCCTTCTATCCTATAGTACCCTACGATTTTCACTTTATGTCATTCCCGCGGAAGCGGGAATCCAGTCAAATAAAGCTTTTTGGAGCTTTATTTGAAAAAAAATTATCTAATAAAAAATCTTTAAAATTAAAGATTTTTTAGCATGGATCCCTGCTTTCGCAGGGATGACATCAAGGGTTTTTTAAAAAACGTAGGGTACTATACTTCTATCCCCTCTCCTAATACTAATACTTCTACTACAGTAAATGTTGTATCTATAGTAGTTTCTTCAGGCGTAATAGTATTTATAGTAGAATTATAATATTTTTTTACTAATTCAATAATATCCAAATTATGCGTCTCTTCTGCCGTATAAATATTATAGCTATTTACCTCTATAGTAGGATGCTTAAGTACTATATCTAGAATTTCTAAATCACCTTTCTCTATAGCTTTATCAAGCATCCAAGACTCTATTTTTGCAGTATTATGGTCAAGCACAGCTTTTAAAATAGCAAAATCACTTTTCTCTATCGCTC
>NZ_CBCDJS010000055.1:0-8697 GCF_965035265.1 Rickettsia sp. | reverse complement strand
ACCGCCATATTCACCGGATTTAAATCCGATAGAAAAATTCTGGGCTAATATGAAACGATGGATTAAGAATAAAATTACTGAATTCGCAAACTTGTACGAAACTTTAAAAAAGTTTTTTACTGCACCTAATACTATATGATTTACTATATCATCTCAACTAACTAAAATCACTGAGATTTCTACATTGTGTAAAAAAGCTAACAATACTAATACTCAAAAAATATTAGATAAAATATCACTAACTAGTATCTCATCAAATTATGACGGATATAGGAATTTATCACCGGCGCAAATAGAGCAACAATTCTCTAAATTCAAAAAGCAACTAAAACAAGATTTACAAAATTTTGTAGAAATTAACGCACTATTAGAAGATTATTCTAGCGGGAGAAAAACTCCAATAAATACAAATATTGTAGTAGATGACGAAAGTTATGTTTCTGATTTTAAGGTTGAAACTAAAACAGGTTCTAGATTAGAGCATACCCCTTCTCAATCAGGTATATTCAATACTTTTTCTCTTGAGAGACTTGATGAAGAAAAAACTTCTTTAGGCGGTGATATGAAAATATTTGATTCTGAGTTTGAAGATTAGTTTAACGTGATTTCTGCAATAAGATTACTTTGTTGCATGACTCTTATGTCATTCCCGCGAAAGCGGGAATCCATTACTTTAAAGCCATTTTAAAGCTTAATTTGAAAAGTAAAAAATCTTTGAAATTAAGATTTTTTAAAAGCTCGATTTATCTCGCTTTACCCTGGATTCCCGCTTTCGCAGGAATGACACCCGGTGCGTTTTTAGAGCCACGCAACAATGCCCGCTCGCAATGGCGATATCAGAGTATATCAAGCAAACTCCAATAATATCTGTCCTCTTACGACATTATCCTTTTCATTTACAAAAATCTTGGCTATTTTTCCGTCTCTTTCGGCAAGAAGTAGATTTTCCATTTTCATAGCAGTTAAAACCATAATTTCTTGTCCTGCTATTACTTGCTGTCCTTCTTTTACCTTTATCGCAACAATTTGACCGCTTAGAGGTGCTACAAGTTCGGGGTTTTCTTCTACCACTACTTTTGAGACCATCAATGCTTCAAGTTCGGATATGCGAGGAGAGCGTACAAATGCTTTTACGCTAATACCTGCATGTGATAATAGATAACCGGTTCTGATATTCTCAATTTTCACATTTGTCTTTTTACCATTAATTATAGCTGTAAAAAGTTCATTACCTAAATTCCAGTTACTACGAATATATATTCGGTCGCTTTCGTGACGTATATTATAGCCGTTTTCAACAGGTGTAATTAAGACGGGGAATAGTTTATCATCGATAGTTACCACCCACCTTGTACCTATTTTGTTAGCCTGATTGTTAATATTGCCAGAAATTAAAGAAGCCCGTCTTTGTTCCGATATATAAATAAAAATAGCTGTTGCTAAAAATACGGTAGTTACTTCTGAAGTTAGACTTGCTCCTGAAAAACCATCCGGATATTCTTCTTGGATAAAAGCAGTAGAAATATTACCGCTAACAAAGCGAGGATGCAGCATTACTGCTTCTAAGAAACTGATATTATGAGAAATACCGTTAATGATATACGAGCTTAAAGCAGAACGCATGACCTCGATTGCCTCTTCTCGTGTTTCACCGTAAGTACATAATTTTGCAATCATCGAATCATAAAACATACTTACTTCACCGCCAAGCCCGATACCTGTATCTATCCGGATATTAGGACTCTTTGCAGGTTCAGAATAAGCAGTAATTCTACCGCTAGATGGCAAGAAACCCCGACTTGGATTCTCAGCACAAATTCGTGACTCAAACGCCCAACCTTTTAATTTTACGTCATCTTGGGTAAATGATAATTTCTCACCGGCAGCAATTTTTATCATCTCTTCAACAATATCTATGCCGGTAATTAATTCGGTAACAGGATGCTCAACTTGCAGTCTTGTATTCATTTCTAAAAAATAGAAATTTTTATCATTGTCTACTATGAATTCAACTGTACCTGCCGAATAATATCCAACTTTTTGAGATAAAGAGATTACCTGCCGGTACATTTCTTGTCTTATATCTTCGGTAATAACGGAGCTAGGTGCTTCTTCAATCACCTTTTGATGATGACGTTGTATAGAACATTCACGCTCTCCAAGACATACGCTATTACCATACTGATCGGCAAGCAGCTGAATTTCGATATGCCGGGGTGTCTGAATCAATTTCTCAATAAATAATCTATCATCACTAAAACTATTTCCTGCTTCAAGCTTTGCCGATTCAAAGGCATTTGCCATTTCAGCGGGATTATTCACCACTCTCATACCACGCCCGCCACCACCAGCGGCGGCTTTCACTATTACCGGAAAGCCTATTTCTTTGGCAATATCTATCGCTTGTTTAATGTCATTTATAGTCCCCATATAACCGGGAACGGCACTAACGCCCGCCTCTATTGCAATTTTCTTTGCTTCGATTTTATCACCCATTTTCTTAATGGTTGTAGCACTAGGACCTATTAAAACTACTCCTTCTCTTTTAAGAATATTGGCAAAATTCGGATTTTCCGATAAAAAACCGTATCCTGGATGTACTGCACTTGCTCCACTTTCGCGAATCGCCGAAATAATATTTTTAATAGATAAATAGCTTTCTGTTGCAGGAGAATCACCTATATAATAAGCTTCATCCGCATGCTGCACATACATTGAATTGGTATCGGCTTCCGAGTACACAGCAACCGACTTTATACCCATATTTTTTAAGGTACGTATTATCCTAACGGCGATTTCGCTACGATTAGCTATTAAAATTTTATCAAATAATGGTTTAGTCATAGTTTTTTGTATCCTAATGTCACCCCGTGGCTTGACCACGGGGTCTTGTGTCACAGACTGTATTCTGAGATCCCGTGGTCAAGCCACGGGATGACAGCTAAAGCGGCAAATTATCATGCTTCTTCCAAGGTAATTCTACTTTTTTAGTACGCAAGAAATTTAATGCTTTACATATTCGCCATCTAGTATTTTGCGGTCTTATAATATCATCCAAATATCCCCTAGATGCCGCAACAAAAGGCGAAGTTACTACTTTTCTATATTCATCGATTTTTTGTTTTTTAGCTTCAGGGTCTTTACATTCTTCCTTAAATATTATCTCGGCTGCTCCCTCTGCACCCATAACGGCGATTTCAGAATTAAACCAAGCATAATTTATATCACCTCTAAGATGCTTAGAATTCATAACTATATAAGCACCTCCATAAGCCTTACGGGTAATTACTGTAATTTTTGGTACCGTAGCTTCCGCATAAGCGTATAACAGCTTAGCACCGTGCTTAATAATACCGTCATGCTCTTGAGATGTACCGGGCAAGAATCCAGGTACATCAACAAGGCTTACTATAGGAATATTAAAAGCATCACAAAATCTAATAAATCTTGCTGCTTTTCTTGAGGCGTTTATATCTAAACATCCTGCTAAATACAAAGGCTGATTAGCAACAAAGCCTACCGGATAGCCTTCCATATAACCAAAGCCAATAATGATATTCTTAGCAAAATCAGGTTGTAATTCAAAAAATTCCCCCTCATCAACTATACGCTCAACAAGCTCTTTCATATCATAAGGCTTATTAGGAGTGTTAGGTATTAACGTACTAAGAGACATATCGACTCTATCGGCAGGATCAACAGTCGAACGAACGGGAAGAGGACTACGATTGGATGACGGCAAGAAATTAAAGAACTTACGAATTTCGAGCAATGCTTCTATATCATTGTTGAATGCAAGATCGGCAACACCGCTTTTAGTAGTATGCATCCTAGCACCGCCTAGTTTTTCTTGGCTTACTTCTTCACCGGTTACAGTTTTTACTACATCAGGACCGGTTACAAACATATAAGAACTATTCTTAACCATAAATATAAAATCGGTTAAGGCAGGAGAATATACCGCACCACCGGCACAAGGTCCCATAATTAAGGTAATTTGCGGGATAACACCAGAAGCTAAAACATTACGCTGAAATAATTCACCATATCCGGCAAGAGCGTCAACCCCTTCTTGAATTCTTGCTCCCCCTGAGTCGTTAATACCGATTACGGGAGCACCGGTTGCTATAGCTTGATCGATAATATCGCAGATTTTCTTAGCATGATATTCACCGAGAGAGCCGCCGAGTACGGTAAAATCTTGGCTATAAATAAATACCAACCTACCGTTTATCGTACCGTGTCCCGTTACAACGCCGTCACCTAGAAACTTTTTATCCTGCATCCCGAAATTATCGCATCTATGTGCTACAAACATACCTGTTTCGGTAAAGCTATTCGGATCTAATAATACTTCTATCCGCTCTCGTGCGGTTAATTTACCTTTTTGATGTTGTGCGTTGATCCTAGCTTCACCGCCCCCTTGCCTTGCAATATTTTTTCTTTCATCCAGTAGCTCAGGAGAGATTATATTACTTTGATTCATAGATATTTATAGTTTTATTTTCCAAAATACCCATAATATAATATATTAATGCTAATGTGAAAAGATAATTATTTATGTCATCTACCGAAGATACTAAAGAAAAACCGAAAAAAGCCAAACCGGCAGCTAAATTTGATAATTTATCAACTGCTTTAAAAAAGAATTTACAAAGAAGGAAGAACTTGACAAAAAAGACTAATGAAGAAAAAATTGATACTGTAATAGATAAATAATCTTTAGGAGAATAAAATATGAGCTTACATGAAGCAATAATTAAAATCAGTAAAATTTTTTCTCTTTTTATTCCCAAACAAGACACAGGGGAATCTAATAATGATATTCCTGCTAATAGAGAAGCAATGCGTGATTATTATGAAGATTTAAATAATCCTCATTAAAAAGTATTTATCCATAGCAATTTGACATATTAATATAAATTGCTAATATTTGGATGGTTTAGGTTTTGTTGCATAGATACCTTAACCGTCATTGCGAGTAGGGACATAGTCCCGACGTGGCAATCTTGTCAAGCATCCTGAGATTGCTTCGTCAAAATTTTCAATTTTTTCTCGCAATGACGATTTGAATCCAACAAAATTGACATTTAAAATATTTTATATCATGGACACAAACAAATTATATCTTTTCAAAGATAGACGATTCTTACCAAATTTTATAATACAATTAGGTGGTTGTCTTAACGATAATATATTAAAAAATGCTCTAGTAATCCTTATAACTTATGGTGTTGCCGGTTCTTTAAGTAAATATAATAATCTACTAGTTTTAATTGCTAATGCTACTTTTGTATTACCTTTTATAATATTCGCAAGTATAGCAGGACAAATTGCCGATAAATACGAACGTGCAAATCTTATTAAAATTATCAAGATTTGTGAAATCGGTATAATTGCCTTTGCAGTTTATGGATTTCATCATAATAATCTGTTCATTCTGTTTTGTTCTATTTGCTTAATGGGTATACATTCCACTTTTTTTGGTCCGATCAAATATAGCGTATTACCCGATCATCTAAATAAAGATGAACTACTTGGAGCTAACGGCTTTGTTGAAGCCGGAACTTTTATCAGTATTTTTATCGGTACTATAATCGGTAGCTATTATACAATCAGCAATAATTTTATAATTTATTCCTTAATTACCATCGCCTTTCTCGGCTTCATTACAAGCCTTTTTACACCAAAATCTAAAAATGCAAATCGTGATATTAAAATAAATTTTAATGTTATAGATGAAAGCATAAATATGATTAAATATGCTAAAGCAAAAAAACAGATATATTTAGCTATACTTGGTATTTCATGGTTTTGGTTTATCGGAGCTGCTATAATTTCACAAATACCTTTACTTGCTAAGATAACTTTTAAAGCCGATGAGAATGTTGCTAACTTATTTTTAGCGGTTTTCTCCCTTGGTGTTGGTGTCGGGTCGTTTTTATGTAGCAAAATATTTGAAGATGAAATTACCGTTAAATATCTATTTATTTCGGCACTAGGTATTAGTATTTTCGGTATTGATTTATTCTTTGCAAGTAGAATTAGTTCAGTTAACTACGAACCTACTCAGCTAAAAAGTATTTTGGTATTTTTGTCTAAAAGGCATAATTGGCGAATAGTTATCGATTTATTTTTCTTAGCAGCAATAGGTGGATTATATATCGTTCCCCTCTTTGCAATATTACAGCATTACGCAAACCCTGCTCATCGTAGCCGAATTATTGCCGTTAACAATCTTATAAATTCCATTTTCATGGTGGGATCAACAATTATTCTATCTCTATTATTTTATCTAAATTTCACTATACCTTGGATTATATTATTTATTAGCCTAGCTAATATAGTTGTCACTATATATATTTATCGCTTAATACCTGAAGTTAAAATTATTCCGTTTAAACTATTGCGGAGAATATTCCAAATCTGTTTTGATCTTATGTATAAGGTTGAAGTTAAAGGACTTGAAAATTTTCAAAAAGCCGGTAAAAAAGTAGTTGTTGTTGCTAATCATATTTCATATCTTGACCCTCCCCTAATCGCTACTTACCTAAAGGAAGAAATGACTTTTGCAATTAGTCCCGATATACAAAAAATATGGTGGATTAAGCCGTTTTTACGTATGGCAAAAACTTTGCCGGTTGATCCAAGTAATCCAATGGCAATAAAGACTTTAGTAAAAGAAGTACAAAAGGACCAGAAAGTAGCTATCTTTCCTGAAGGTAGAATAAGCGTTACCGGCTCTTTAATGAAAATTTACGAAGGTCCGGGAATGATTGCCGATAAAGCCGGTGCTACCGTTTTACCGGTTAGAATAGATGGAACTCAATTTACTCATTTATCAAAATTAAAAAACATATTAAAAAGAAAAATATTTCCTAAAATTACTATAACCATTTTACCGCCGGTAAAATTTGCTAATATGGATGCCGCAAGTAATCAAGAGCGACGCAGTTATATAGCCAGAACTCTTTATGATATAATGGCTGAGATGATGTTTGAGAGTTCGGACTATAAAAATACTTTATTCTCATCTCTTATAGAAGCTGCTAAAATTCACGGGTTTAAGAAAAAAATAGTTGATGATTTTGAAAATAATGCCGTTACTTATCGAGATTTAATATTAAAATCTTTTATCCTCGGTGATTTAATCAAAACGAACAACATCTTTGGCAGAAATTTAGGCTTAATGTTACCTAATACCACGAATACGTTAATTGCTTTTTATGCTATGCAATCTATCGGTTATGTTCCTGCTATAATTAATTGGAGTAGCGGCATAGGTACTATTATTAACTGCTGTAAACTTGCACAAATTAAAGTAATTTACACTTCAAAACAATTTATCGAGAAAGCAAATTTACATGAATTAATAACTAACTTATTAGATTTCGGTATTAAAATAATATATTTAGAAGATTTTAACAATCAGATTAGTACAGCTTTAAAACTAAAAGCAAAAATAGGAAGTTATTTTTCCCAAACTTATTACAATTATTTTTGTCGTAATCGTGATGACGAAAAACCGGCCGTAATAATTTTTACTTCAGGTACTGAAGGTGAACCTAAAGCCGTATTACTATCTCACAGAAATTTACAAACTAATAGATATCAAATAACTGCTAAAGTACCTTTTAGCCCTGAAGATATAGTATTTAACTCCTTACCTTTATTTCATTGTTTCGGTCTTGGAGGTGCAATTATTACAACTTTAAACGGTATTAAGCTGTTCCTATACCCCTCTCCGCTAAATTATCGCAGTATTCCTGAAGTTATATATGATGTCGGAGCAACTATATTAATTTCTACCGATACTTTTTTAAACGGTTATGCTAATTACGCTCACCCATATGATTTTTACTCATTACGCTATATATTTGCCGGCAGCGAAAAATTAAAAGAATCTACAAGACAATTTTGGCTTAATAAATACGGCATACGTATTTTTGAAGGATATGGGATTACAGAAGCCGCACCTATTATAGCTTGCAATACCCCTATGCATAATAAAGCAGGCACAGTCGGAAGATTATTACCAAAAATTGATTATAAACTTGAGAAAGTAGAAGGAATAAATGAAGGAGGCCGTTTATTCATTAAAGGCCCTAATATCATGCTTGGTTACTTGGACTTAGAAGGCCACCATACTTATAAAGAATGGTATGACACCGGCGATATAGTCAAAATCGATTCTGAAGGATATATAACAATATTAGGACGTTTGAAACGCTTTGCTAAAATAGCAGGGGAAATGATACCTCTTACAAAAATTGAAGAGCTTGCAAGTGAAATTGATCCTGACTCTCTGCATGCCGCTATTTCTGTCCCCGACAAAACACACGGGGAAAAGATTATTTTATTTACTACCGGCTCCGGTGTAAATAGAGAAAACTTTGCAGATGTCGTATCTAAAGCTCAAATTTCTTTACTACATTTACCGAAAGTAATTATTACCGATTCAGAAATACCTCTGCTTGCAAACGGTAAGATAGACTATCTTGAGATTATGAAAAACCACTAGTGTCACCCCGTGGCTTGACCGACGTCGTTGCATGGATACCCGAGTCGTCATTGCGAGCGGCCGTAGGCGTTGTTGCATAGCTCGTTTATGTCATTCCCGCGAAAGCGGGAATCCAGTAATTTAAAGGTTATACACAATAAGTTTTTAAAATTAAAAGCTCGATTTATCTCGCTTTT
>NZ_CBCDJS010000054.1:0-8710 GCF_965035265.1 Rickettsia sp. | reverse complement strand
GGCTTGACCACGGTATCCAAAAAACAATTAAAATACTAATAATTTTAGTATTTTAAACTGGACCCCGCGATCAAGTCGCGGGGTGACAATGGAGAAACCGAGCCATGCAACAAGGCCCTTCGCTCCTCGCAATGACGGAAAAGCTAACACCAATTTTTAAAATTAAACGAGTATACATGCAGTCACATAAAGCACATATTTTAATTGTTGATGATGATAGCAGAATATTAGCACTTTTACAGCAATTTTTAAATAAAAATGAATTTTTAGTATCAACGGCAAACTCAGTCATAGAAGCTAAAAATCTATTAAAAACTTCTAATTATGATTTAATTATTTTAGATGTTATGTTACCTGAAATAACAGGGCTTGATTTTGCTACTACTATAAGGGATGCCGGTAATAATATTCCTATAGTTATGCTTACTGCTTTATCGGAAGCAGGTGACCGTGTTAAAGGACTTGAAGCCGGTGCCTCTGATTATATAACTAAACCTTTTGAACCAAGAGAATTATTACTTCGGATAAATAACTTAATCAATAATTATAATAACTTTAAAAAAGAAACAAATATAATTAAATTCGGCAATAATTTCTATAATTTTGATACAAAAGAATTTACCAAGAATAATCAAATTGTATCTCTTAGCTCTACCGAACAAAAATTACTTGAAATATTAATAAAAAATTCCGGTAAATCCACTAGTCGTTTTGAACTTTCAAAAATTATGGGCGGGCTTAGTATGCGTTCTATAGACGTACAAATTACAAGAATAAGAAGTAAAATAGAAGACAACCCAAAAGAGCCGAAATATTTAAAAACCGTGCGTAATGAAGGCTATGCATTTTATATCTAAATTATTACCGAGAACACTGTTTATACGGTTCATGTTCATTATAATCATTCCGATTTTAATAGGACAAATTGTTGCTATATTCTTGTTTTACGATCGTCATTGGTATAATGTTTCATATTATACTAGTACTATTATTATCAATGAAATAGAATCGCTGATTAAAGAACATAGAAATAATTCAAGAGAGATAACCCATTTATCGGAAAATTATCTTAATTTATCTTATCAGTTTCAGATTAATAAAAAGTTATCTATAAAACAGCCTAAATTAGGTGAGCCTTTAACTATATTTAAAAATATTTTAGCTACAAAAATCCATGAAAAAAATATAGTTAAACTGAATAAGGAAAATAAAATTGAAGTATTTTTAGAATTAAAAGATGGAATATTATATATTACTTTTCCTGCAAAATTACTACTTAATCCTACAGTATATATATTTGTTTTATGGATTATATCTTTAACTATTATATTACTTTCCGTTTCTATTATTTTCTCCAAAAATCAAATTAAATCAATACTCGCTCTTGCGGATAGCATGGATAAATTTGGTCAAGGTGTTTTAAAAGGTAAAAATTTTAAACCTTCAGGAGCCTTAGAAATAAGAAAAGCAGGACTAGCTTTTTTAAAAATGAAAACCCGTATTGAAAAACAAATTACTAAAAGAACCACTATGCTTGCTATGATCTCGCATGACCTTAGAACTCCTTTAACAAGGATGAAACTACAACTTGAATTGATGGAAGAAAGCGAAGAAACAACAGGATTAAAACAAGATATATTAACTATGCAGCAAATGATAAATTCTTATTTAGATTTTGCTAAAGGCGAAAGTACAGAAGAATTTGAAGAAATTTTATTATTACCTTGGATGGAAAAATTTTTAAACAAATGGTCACATGTAAATATTGAATTTATAAAACCTGCTAATTTAGATAAAGTGCTAATAAAGCCGAATTCTTTTGAAAGAGCCTTGTCTAATTTAATGGGTAACGCTATAAAATATGGAACTAAAATTAAAATATCTTTAAAAGATAATTCATCTACCGTAGCCATAATTATTGAAGATAACGGTATTGGTATAGATGATACGGAAAAACATCTTGTATTTAAACCGTTTTATAGATCGGATAAAGCAAGACAGCTTGATAATGCAAGTAACGTAGGGCTTGGGCTTGCTATTACTAAAGAAATAATAAACAATCACAAAGGTTTTATTTATCTAGAAGATAGTAAGGATTTAGGTGGACTATCGGTAAGAATTGAAATACCTAGAATATAGGCTTTGTTTCCTATGGCTTGTTTTATGTCATTCCTAGCTAAAAGCTGGGCGTTGTTGCATGGCTTGTTTTATGTCATTCCCGCGTAGGCGGGAATCCAGGAAAAAATATAAATACAGCAAATTTTTAAAATTAAAAGCTCGATTTATCTGGATTCCTGCTTTCGCAGGAATAACATCTTGAACGTTCGTACACTAGCCGGTCAAACCACGGTATGACAAAAGAATTAAAATATAAAATAATGACTAACATAAAACATTTAGCAATAATAATGGACGGTAATGCTCGTTGGGCAGATCGGCATAACTTAGCAAAATCTGAAGGGCATAAAGGAGGAGCCGATAAAATTCGTGAATTACTACCTGAATTTATTAACCTTGGTATACCTTATGTAACTTTATATACTTTCTCTTCAGAAAATTGGCAACGCTCAAGTACGGAAGTAGATTTCTTAATAAAACTATTAAGTATTTATTTAAAAACCGAATTAAACAATTTACATAAAAACGGCGTTAAAATAAAAGTAATAGGTAGGCTTAATTTATTAAGTAGTTCATTGCAAAAACAAATAAATAATGCTATAGAATTAACAAAAAATAATAATAAAATAACGCTTTGTATAGCTTTTAGTTATGGAAGTCGCCAAGAGATAGTTGATGCCTGCACAAAAATTATTGCAAGCGGTAAAAAAGAAGTAAGCGAAAGCGATATAGGGTACGCTTTATATGACCCTGAAATGCCAGATGTAGATTTATTAATAAGACCAGGCGGGGTTTATCGCATCAGCAATTTCTTACTTTGGCAAGCAGCTTATGCTGAATTATATTTCTCATCCAAATATTGGCCTGATTTTAATAAAGATGATATACAAGAAGCTATAAATGATTACTCAAAAAGGAAAAGAACATTTGGCAAAAGATAAACAAAAATCAAATATATATTTAAGGGTGTTATCAGGCTTAATCCTAGTGCCGTTATTTGTCGTAGCTATATTATGGTTTAAGCCTTTATTCTATATTCTAATGATATTAGTAGGTATGGGAATGTTAAGTGAATGGTATAATATGACCTACTCTTCTATTCCTTATCAATTAATCGGACTAATTATTATTCCGATCCCTATAGCTCTATTAATATTATTGGAAGATACTAATAGCCAGCTTATAATGCTGTATTTTTGCATTATTTGGTCCGTAGATACTTTCGCTATGATTGGCGGCAAAACTTTTAAAGGAGCAAAACTTGCTCCAAAAATCAGTCCTAAAAAAACTTGGAGCGGTCTGATTACAGGAGTATTATCGGCAGGTATAGTTGCGGTATTAGTTAATTTTATACCAAGCTTTCATATTGAAAATTACTATTTTTCAAATAAAGTTTATTTGTTTATAATTAGTTGTATATTAGCATTAATAGCACAACTAAGTGATTTATTTATTTCATATTTTAAGCGAAAATTTAACATTAAAGATAGCGGTCACATAATACCGGGTCATGGAGGAGTGTTAGACAGATTTGATAGTATTATTTTAACTGCTCCGGTATTGTTTCTTATAAGTATACTCTAATCGTCATTGCGAGCAGCCGTAGGCTACGTGGCAATCTCGTCAAATATTCTGAGATTGCTTCGTCACTACGTTCCTCGCAATGACGAAAAATTTGGTCCATTATAACTTATGATAATACATTTAAATAATCATTCTAAAAAAATAATTTTAAATATATTTTTAGCGTTACTGCTTGGATATTTTGTTTTTCATTGCATATATGGTAATAAAGGGATTATTGCATATTTAAAAGTAAATAGGCAGCTTGAAAAAGCTTATGATGAATTAAAAACCTTACGAGCAGAAAGAGTAGAGCTTGAACATAACGTCAAATTACTCCGCACGGAATCGCTAAATAAAGATATGTTAGAAGAACAAGCAAAGAAAGTTTTAGGAGTAGCAGACCCTAAAGAACAGGTGTTTACAATAAAAAATTAAAAAATATGAAATATATGACTCCTGTGAATTGAAGGGTTGAGATACGAAGTTCAACTTGAAAAAGAGCAAGGAGTCTGTAAGCCGAGGAGCGGAGCGTATACTTAATACGTGAGCATCCGAGGACTTACAAAGACGACGCAGCCAATTTTTCAAGTTCAACGAGTATATTATGACTATAAAAATTTATCAAAACGACCTACCAAATAATTTTGAACTTGAAGGGGATATCGCTATAGATACCGAGACAATGGGGCTAAATCTACAGAGAGATAAACTATGTTTGCTACAATTTAGTAACGGCAACGGCGAAGCCCATCTTGTTCATTTTGCACATCAAGATTATACTGCCCCTAATTTAAAAGCGTTATTGCTAGATAAAACTAGATGCAAGATATTTCATTTTGCTAGATTTGATTTAGCAGCCATAAAAAAATATCTGAGTATAGATTTAGAAAATATCTTTTGTACTAAAATATCTTCAAAACTAGTTAGAACCTATACAGATAGTCACGGTCTTAAAGATTTATGCCGAGAACTACTTTCCATAAATATTTCCAAACAACAACAATCTTCTTACTGGGGAGCTGAAAATTTATCTCCGGAACAACAAGAATACGCAGCCAAAGATGTGCTTTATTTACATCAGTTAAGAGATATTTTACAAAAAATGCTACTTAGAGAAAATAGGTTCGAACTCGCTCACGACATCTTTCGTTTTCTACCGACAAGAGCTAATTTAGACCTTATCGGTTGGAATGAAATTGACATTTTCATGCATTAATTTAAATTAAGATAAATTAATAAAAATATTAAATTATTAACATAATAAATTGACTCTAGGTATAAAATCAGGCACACTATTTATAGGATTGCTAACAAAATAGCTTTAAAATTATTTTGTTAACAGTCCTATATTAACAACTAAAATAGGGGATCTTTATGACTAAACAGACAACACAAAAAAAGAAATAGTAAACTCAGATAACATTCCACTAGAACTAACTCTAAGTGATATAGCAGCCGGTGGGTATGAGAAACCTGAAGTAACAATTTATGAAGCACATGAAGTAAAAGCGCTGGAAAAAGTAGAAACTTTAGAGGCAATTAAAGATTTTGAGGTACTAAAACAAGAAAAAAATACTTTAAGTATTGATAATAATGTAAATGCTTTAAGTATTAATATTATTGTTGCATTTTGGTGGGTAGTAAATTATATAGTAGAATCAGTCGTAAGAGATATTTGTAATTATTTTAAAGAGACTTCGATTTCACAGGAAGAGCCACGATTTCCGTTTAATCTTGAAGAAATGAAAGCCAATGAAACACCTACTTTTGAGGCGATTGAAATTGGAGGAAACATGACTCAGATGGTTGGGATTGAGGTAAGCTAAAGAGTAATAAGTTATTATATAACTCTTGAGATATTATTGTCATACCGTGGCTTGTCCACGGTATCCAGAAAAGTAACTTAAAATACTAAAGTTTTAGTATTCTAAACTGGACCCCGTGGTCAAGCCACGGGGTGACAACCAACATCAAACAATAATATTCACAATTTTACGGGGGACAAGAATAGTCTTCTTCGATTCTTTTCCCTCTAAGAACTTTTGTACTTTCGGCAGATTGACGGTAATTTGCTTTATTTCATCTTCACCTGCGGAAATTTTAAATTCATAAGTATCACGAAGTTTGCCGTTAACCTGCACTGCCATAACATATGCGTCTAACTCTAGCATTGATTCATCAAATGCAGGAAAAGCTGAGTTATATAGCCGCTCTTTATTACCAAGCTTTTGCCAAATTTCTTCCGTAATATGCGGGATAAAAGGATTTAGTAGTTGTACTAAAACATTAAAGCCATGCCTTACGGTTTTTACATCCACCACTTCTTTACTAAGCTCAGCAGATATAGCATTAGAAAGCTCACGCATGCGTGCTATTGCTCTATTTAGGGCAAAATGTTTTATATCTTCAGCGACGTGCTTTGTAGTCAAATGAACTAATCTATTAAGTTCTTTATTAATTTCGCTATTCACATCGTCTTTTAAAGAAGCTATCGCCTCAAACATATGCTCAAGCTTATTAATAAAACGTGAGCAGCCTTCAATACCGCTTGCCGACCATTCTAGATCTTTCTCAGGCGGACTATCCGACAGCACAAAAAGCCTAATTGCATCTGCCCCATATTGCTCTTGCATTGTCTCAAGATCGATGAGATTCTTTTTAGATTTACTCATCTTCTCAATACGACCTTGTACAACTAAGCTACCGCTTTCTTTATGAAGAAATTCATTACCCTTTTTAACTACTTCTTCAGGATATAACCAATTATTATGCTCATCTTTATAAGTAGCATGCAGCACCATCCCTTGAGTAAAAAGCCCTTTAAAAGGCTCACGAACGCTTACATAATTTTGTTCGTTCATTACTTTTGTGAAAAACCTTGCATATAACAAATGCATTACTGCATGCTCTATGCCGCCTATATATTTATCGACCGGTAGCCAGTAATCACAAGCTTTTTTATCGGTCATCTCTGTAGCATTGCTATTGCAATATCTAGTAAAATACCAGGATGATTCAAAAAATGTATCAAAAGTATCAGTTTCACGAATAGCAGGCTTATCGCATTTCGGACAATTAACATGTTTCCAACTAGGGTGATGATCAAGCGGATTACCGTGACCGTCAAAGTTTACGTCATCAGGTAAAGTAACAGGTAAGTCTTTGTAAGGTACGGGAACTATGCCACAAGTTTCGCAGTGAATCATAGGAATCGGACAACCCCAAAAACGCTGTCTTGAAATCCCCCAATCTTTCAAACGATAATTTACGCTGCGTTTGCCTATCTCTAATTTTTCAAATTCCTCGATTACTTTTCGCTTTGCTTCATTACTAGTTAAGCCATTTAGAAAATCTGAATTAATTAAAATTCCGTCTTCCGTATGATCCGTTTCAACTACCTGTTTTATAGGTAAATTCATTTTAACGGCTAATTCATGGTCACGTTCATCATGAGCAGGGCAGCCAAAAATTGCACCTGTGCCGTAATCCATTAGCACGAAATTAGTAATAATAACCGGTAAAACTATATTTGAATCGAAAGGATGAGTAACATAAAGACCGGTAAATATTCCTTCTTTTTCAGCCTTTTCTAGTTCGCTACTTCCTGTAATATGCGAACATTTAGTTATAAAAGCTGATATCTCAGGTGTTTTAGAAACTAGTTTCTCTATTATCGGATGATTAAAGGCAATTCCTATAAAGCTAGCTCCAAAAATAGTTTCGGGTTTGGTTGAGAATACTTCTATAGTAGTATCTTCATTAGACCTCTTCGGAAACTCTACTTCTAGGGGTAATTTGTACGTCGATCCGGTACTCGAATCCTCACGTACGCTTGTGTACGCTGCGGTTCTGTGTTCCGTGTCTCCTTCAAATTCCTCCCTATAAGCGAGTTTCTGAAGAGGTCTATTATCTTTAATTTTGAAATGAAAATTAGCGCCTATCGATTTGCCGATCCATTTCTCTTGCATAGAGCGAACTGCTTCAGGCCACTCTTTTAAATTCTGAATTTCATTTAATAATTCTTCAGCATAGTCAGTGATTTTTAAGAACCATTGTTTTAAATAGCGTTTTTCGACTATTGCACCTGAACGCCAACCACGCCCATCAACAACTTGCTCATTTGCAAGCACGGTATTATCAACCGGATCCCAATTAACAAGCGATTCTTTTTGATAAGCAAGATTCTTTTCATAGAGTTCTAAAAAGAATTTCTGCTCATGTTTATAATACTCAGGATCGCAACTATTTATCTCTCTAGACCAATCATAAGAAAAACCCATAGATTTTAGCTGCTTTTTCATATTCTTGATATTAGAATATGTCCAATCTTTCGGGTGAGAATTATTTTTTATTGCAGCATTTTCGGCAGGTAAGCCGAAAGAATCCCAGCCCATCGGATGAAGCACGTTAAAACCTTGCATAGTCATAAATCTAGCAATCACATCACCTATAGAATAGTTGCGTACATGACCTACATGAATTTTACCGGAAGGATAAGGCAGCATTTCAAGTACGTAATATTTTGGCTTATTACTCTCGTTTAATACCTCAAAAGCTTTTTCTTCTTGCCAGATTTGCTGCCATTTTTGTTCTGTTTGGTTCATATTTTTTTATATAATTTACTTGTCACCCCGTGGCTTGACCACGGGGTCTTGTGTCACAGACTGTGTCCTGAGATACCGTGGAGGGGCCACGGTATGATACCGAGTGGAATATCACCTCGCACTATTAATATATATCTCTCTAGCTTTTCTTAAAATTTTATCCTCAAGCGTAATAGCAAGATTTGAAGTATTTTCATTAAGTACCCATTGCTTGTTCTTAAGCATTTCTTCAAATACTTTTACTTCAATTGAATCAGGGCTTATTACATCGTCTTTGATAAATATATTTATTTTAAATCGAAAATTAGGGTTAGAGCGTGGGCTATACCATTCCGTAATGATCACACCGCCGTTTGAGTCTGCTGATGCAAGAGGAGCAAAACTTATAGTCTCTAATGCTGCTTGCCAAAGATATTTATTAA
>NZ_CBCDJS010000053.1:5000-8988 GCF_965035265.1 Rickettsia sp. | reverse complement strand
TAGAATTCTATCCGCTCATCATTTACCATAAAATCGTTGGCTAACTTTTTGAGAGTCTCTTCTAACCTACCTAATATTACTAAATCAAAAAAATCATTACTGTTATGTATTTGGTCATTATTAAGAGTAAGGGTTGCACTATTTCCAGCTATTACCTCACATAACTTCTCTAATTCATTACCAACTATATAATCAATATCTTTAAAACTAAGTTGCTTTTGTTTAAGTAATTTTTGAATATTTTTATTAAGAAGATAAGTTGCTTTTGTATAGTTTATTTCGCCAAGTTCATTTATGCCTTTTTGCTTATCATCTTCATAATAATTACGAGCAATTTCAAATAACTTTTTTACTACATTTGTACTAGCCATATCATTATAACTAGCTAATGTATTTAACAATTCATGATTTGAAATAATAGACTCCATTTCTTCTGCACTTAACATCCCATCTTTAACTAATAAATGATCCTCTTTCTCCTCTATTAATGATTTAGCTCTTAACGCTTGTACCTCTGCACTCAATTGTTTATAACTATCTATACTTTCCTTATCTTGTTTTTTCTTATAAGCATTCTCTATTTCTTTTTGCTTTAATTCATTACTCTTACTCCAGTTATAAGCCTCTCTTTCTTCTTTATTTTCAGGTTGACCATTTTTAATACGTTCTATTTTTGTATCTATTTCTAAAATTTTTTCTTTTATAAATTTAGAAGATTCTATATATATTACCTTCAAAAATTCCTTATCTATATTTTTATCTTTATCTTTAATATATTTTCTAAATTCTGATTTTAATCTGAAAAACTCTTTCATAACTTCAGCATTCTCAATAGGCATCGATTGTTTAAGGTACTTTAAATTATTGTAAATATGCTGAAAGTTTTCTTTTTGCTTTTCATAGTCAAATAAAAATTCTGCTTTTATATACTCTTCAATAATATCAATAACACTTACTACAAAACTCGTCTTTTCTACTTCAAAATCTAATTCACTCATATTTAAATCCTAATTATTAAGAAATTTTAACTTTTGGTAATATAATAATTAATTAAAGTAGTGTCAATGTCATATAGTAAAAGAAGTTGAATTTGCATACAGGGAGCGAAGGTAGAGCCTATAATAATAGGCGAGACGACGAGTAACGATGTAGACAAGTTTAAATCAAGTGACTATAACCACTTCTTTTTCTTAAAATATTTATAAGGAATAATTATAGATAATAGCATTAAAAGTAAGGCTATAGGGTAACCGTAAGGCGACTTAAGTTCAGGCATTACTTCAAAATTCATACCATAAATACTAGCTATTAAAGTAGGTGGCAGGAAAAATATAGTAACCAACGAGAAAATTTTAATAATATTATTTTGCTCAATAACAATCATACCTAGTGCTGCATCTAAGGTTCTAGCAATCTCACTAGATATAAACTGCGAAAAATTAATAATTGAGTCTACGTCTCTTGATAAAGTATCTAATAGATCTTTAGACGATTTATTGTGAGTTATTTGCGGAGATTTTAAAATATATTGAATAGCCATAGTTAAAGAAAATAAACATTCTCGGCTCTTAGAAAGCAAATCACCTTTTTGACCTATTTTCTTTAATACATTGGTATGATCTATACGTAAATCATTTATATTATTATCCAATATAAGATGTCCGTAATCATCAATATCCATACTAACTGATTGTACAACATTCGATAATTTAGTCACCATATTACGAAGCAACATAAATAAAACATGCTCTGCACTATATTTATACGTCAACTGTTTGGCAAATTTAGCTATACAATCATTGAAAGAGATTAAGTCTACATAACGAACGGTAATTAGATAATTCTTATGCAGAATAAATACTATAGAATGTGTTTCCGGAAATTTTGCTTCTTTATTAACTAGTTCAGTTATGGTTAAATATAGGGCATCATTTTCAGTATATAGCCTTTCTGAAATCTCAATTTGCGATATGTCCTTTAATGTCGGTATCTCTATATTTAATGAGGTTTTTATTAGCGTTCTTTCTTCATCAGTTATATTAAATAAATCAATCCATAATGTAGATTCATTAATAATATATTCTTCAGTTTTTACTATAGAATTATTTTCCTTTAAATATGAGGTGATCATATAATCTCAAATATATTTTTGTAGAGATTAACAAACTTCAGTCTTTAAAGCAAACGCTAGATGTCATCAGGAACATTATTTTTTCCTAGCTGCTCTACTTTGGTTTGTTCACAAATCTCGTATGTTTTATTGCAGCTATTTTTATTAGTCAAAGCAGAAAGCCTATTAACAAAGAACTTGTGCCATTCATTATTATCCAATAGATTAATGTTTTGTTCTTCCGGCTTACCTCCGACTATTATTTGGTCAGTTATTTTAGCTATATTTAATAATTCTGCAATTTTATCGTAATGCGGTTTAAGTTCTATTTGATTTATTCGCATTTCATTTTGAAGTAAAGTAGCTGGTGTGATATTTTCATTATTTTTAATATTTATATCCGCACCGTTTTCTAATAAAATTCTTATGACTGATGAATAGCCTGAAGCGACTGAGTATAATAGAGCCGTATTACCTAAAGAATTTTGATGATTAATATTAATTCCATTAGCTATTAAAAAAGTTATAAGTTCTATATTCTCCCCCAAACTATCTAAAATTACTAAATATAAAGCATTATTTCCTCCTTTTTTATCTACGGCATTAATGTCTGACTCAAGCAATGCAGCAATAATTTTCCCCCCGCCTTCTTGGTCCTTAAGTTTTTCTAATAATAATTTAATATTTATCATAGATATTAAATAAAAAGTTGATTCACAATTAATTTATAACCCTAAGATAAATATGTAAAGTAAAAAGAGCTATGGAACTGTTAACAAAATAAATTGCAAAGAGTGAACAAAGCGTTAAAAGTAATTGAGCCAAAAAGAGGTTTATAGTCAATTCAGTTGAATTCGCATACAAGGAGCGAGGAGCACAAACCCTACAACTAATAGGAGAGCGACGAGTGGTACAGTAGGTGAGTTTAAATCAATTGACTATATGAGTTATTTTTTTAGCAAAAGTTAATAAGGTTTTTAAGAGAATAGTTATTCATATTTCAAAAAAACCTTATAACTGCTAGCCTTAGAGAAGCGTAATTAGATTATTTTAGGAATCTTCACAGACTTATTCAAAAAATAGTTTTTTAAGCTAAAATTGGTATTGCTAACTAGCGAGAGATAATGGTAAAAAACTCGATGTCATCCCGTGATTTATTCATGGGATCTAAAAAAAATACCTAAACATTTAGTATTTTAAGTTATTTTCCTGGATACCGTGGACAAGCCACGGTATGACATCTCTCTTTAGTTAGTAATGCTCTAAAATTTATTTCGCACAAGAAGCAATATTTTCCATTGCTACTAAATAATGAGAAGGATATTTTTTATATGATCCACTTAATGCATCCACAATAAACCCTGGCCAAAACAGCGCATTAATAAGAGTTACACTATTAAAATTATCTCCAACAGCAATATTAAGTTGTTTGTATCCTTCTTTTTTACAATCAATTAACACTGCACCTGAAGTTCTCCGTACCTTTACTATCCCTGGATTATTTGGCAAGACATAACTTCCTCCTGTTCCATCGGTAACGGTACATACTACATTTTCTAAAGCAGCGTTATTCTTAGTATCTATAACTTTAACATGAATATCTTGAGTCGTACCGGAAAAAATTGTAGCACAACCACTTAAGATTATAGTACTCATTAATATAGTAACAAGTTTATAAAGTTTCATTTTATACCTTTAAATTAATTATTTAGTACTTTATATAAAGTTAAAGTTGATATGTCAATTATATATTGTACATTATCTTATTGATAACTAATAGCTATAGCAAAACTGCTAAAAGTAGCTTTATTGTATGATTTGAAAAAGATGTTATGAAAGACTTTTAAGAACTATAGAAGAAATTGCTTAGTAATTAAA
>NZ_CBCDJS010000053.1:0-2500 GCF_965035265.1 Rickettsia sp. | reverse complement strand
ACTCTTCTGCGTTTTTCAATAAATTGATCATAACTTGATTTATTTGGGTAGCATCACACATAAAATCAAACTGATCTACATTAGATTCAAATTTATACAAAATATTATCATTAAGTAATTTACGTGCTTCAACGATGTGTTTAACTAAATAAACTAACTCACTTTTCGTAAATTTAGGAGCAGGAAGACGTGCAAAAAGAACAAATTCAGATACTATATTTTTAATATCGTTAGTATGGCGAATAATCATTTTCAAATAATTTTCAAATTCCGCTCTTTCTTTTATTTCCGGGCTAAATTTCTTAAGCAGCCTTTCAGAAGCAAGCAAAATAGGAGTTAACGGGTTTTTAATCTCATGAGCTACTTTTTTTGCAACATCCGACCAAACCATCGCCCGTTGGGCTATAACTAAATCACGTTGCTGACGAGAAAGCTGCTTAATCATTCTATTAAATGCGGTATAAAGCGTTCCTATTTCATCTTTATCCACTTCACTTTCAGACACTTGTACCGTTAAATCACCGTCTTTAACTTTGTCGGTTGCAGTAACTAATTTTTTAATAGGATTTACTATTTTAGCAGTAAATATAACCCCGAAACTTATAGCTACAAAAAGAAGTAATAAGGCAATAAAGATAAACATTATAGAGAACTTAATTTGTATATTATCTATTTCATTTTTAAGACTATTATACTCGGCAGCCGCTCCGTTAGTTGCATCTATATGATCGATAATTTTATTATCTACTAATCTACCGACCAATAAATATACGTCATTATATTCTTTTAATTTAATCAGCATCCTTATTTTTGTCGGATCGGATTTTACCTCCACCGGTTCACCTAAATCAGCTTTTTTAATTAAATGTGCAGGAATAGTTGCAAATGATAGTGAAAAACTTAAATAACTATTAGCTACTATAGTATTGGTAGATTTATTTAAAACTATAGCTTCATCAAGCGAACGCATCTCTGCTTCGGTATTAAGCGTTTTAGTAAACAAAGCAGGATTATGAATTAAATCGTAATACATATCGCCTAAATCTTCGGCAACGGCTAAAGCAGTTTCTTTTAGCTGTAGTTTATGCTCGGCAATATAAGATTCGGCAACTATTACGGATTGATCAAGAACCGTAGAAATCTTTTTATCAAACCAAACCTGAACACTAAGATTAAAAAAATAAACAGAAAATACCGAAACAATTATAGTTGGAATAGCAGCAACTAAACTAAAGGCAATTACAATACGATTTTGTAATTTAGAACTATCGTTATTATTATTTTTAGTAAAAAATTTTTGAGTTAGTAAAATACCTAAAATCAAAAAAATTGCTAAATCAACTAATAAAAATCCAATAATCGTACTAAAATTCTTCGATTCTAAAGATATTACATAAAAAGTAGCACAGGCAAAAATAACGGCAGCCGCTATTAAAGTAAGAATTAGTACTCTACTAGAAAAATAAGAACGTAGATTTTGTTTAAGATAACTAAGCATAAATACTGTTTATATGACTATAACAGTTCTTTATAACATAAAAAAAGCTAGAAATATAAATATTTCTAGCTTTAATTTGGTATAAAATTGTTTGAAATTTTATTCATCAAACATTTTTTTACGAGCAAATTTTCTTATTCTTCTCGCTGCTTCTTGCTCTTTACGAACTCGTTTCGCTGAAGGCGGTTCATAATAACGTTGTTCTTTCATCTTACGAAAATAAAGCTCTCTTTGTAGCTTTTTCTTAAAATTCTTAAGCGTATTATCACAATTACCGGCGTGAACATTTACTAGTATCACTAAAATTACTCTCCTTAAAAGATATTATAGGTTTGGACAACAACTTATATTATCTATATAATAAGTTATAATGTCAAGGTTAAAAATATGAATATTCAAGAAGAACACTATATCAAAAAATTAAGCTTTGTGCAATCTTTATTAGAATTATTACCGTTTAATGAATGGAATAGTAAGCTACTTGAAGAAGCAGAAGAAAAATGCGGCTTTGCAAAAGGTTATGCTTTAATAGTTTTTCCAGAAGGTTTATCTGAAATAATAGAATTTTTTGAGAGCTATCTAGACAATATTCTGCTAGAAAGTTTAGCCAAGATAGAAGAACCGGCAAAAATAAGAGAAAAAATATCCTTAGCCGTAAAGATTAGGGTTAAAACCGTGCTTCCTATTATTCATAGTAAGAATGCCGCTTATTTTGCATTAAACCCAATGCAAGGAACTGAAGTTGCATTCCGTAGTTGTGATGTTATTTGGCGTTATGCCGGCGATAAATCTCTTGATTTTAATTACTACACTAAAAGAGGCTTATTGCTCTCAGTTTATGTTTCATCTATTCTTTTTTATATCCAAGACGAATCGGATAATTATATTGAAACTGATAAATTCATTGAAACTTCTGTAGAAAATATAGTAAAAACTTTTGCACAGATGAAAAAATTACTCGACCCTTCAAATATTCCTATAGTTAGAATGTTTACGTAGATA
>NZ_CBCDJS010000052.1:0-9186 GCF_965035265.1 Rickettsia sp. | reverse complement strand
CCATATTCACCGGATTTAAATCCGATAGAAAAATTCTGGGCTAATATGAAACGATGGATTAAGAATAAAATTACTGAATTCGCAAACTTGTACGAAACTTTAAAAAAGTTTTTTACTGCACCTAATACTATATGATTTACTATATAGGTGTGTTTGGCAACGATAACTTATTTAATTTTCCGTCCCTACCGTAATGTATCTTTAAAAAAGCGGGATCATCTTTAGGCATGTTTGATCCATCGGAATATTTTAAAATTAGCGAAATATCAAAAGTTTCTTCTCTATCTTCCGTAACATCTGGTACAATCATGCTTCTAAATTCCGTAATTTTCACTATACGCTTGTTATTTAAACTCAATGTTAAGGAAACTTTAATTGTTTCTTCCAATGCAATACCGCACTTATAGCCTTTTTCGGTTTTAAATTCTTTTTGAATAATTTTACGTTGAGTAGGGTCAGAAAATATAAATTTTTCCTTACCGTTACTGTTAAAATCGCTTCCTGGACCGACAACCTCTATTTTACCGGTTGTCATTTTATAAGCGTTTGAAAGGGTTTTAGCTCCGATTTTTGCGTTATCTACCAGTTTTTTTCCGTATATTTTAGCCTTCTCTCTTTTAGAGGCAGGAGCATTAGGCGAAGTTTGCTCTGAAGGTTCTACAGGATTAGTTGTCATCGGCTGAGTGGGAGTACTAGTATTACCTCGAGGCGAAGGATGCTTTGTTATATAAGTTGTTTTACTTTCGGGATCAGTACCAAGAACTGCTATTTGCCCACTTCCTATCTTATAGGCATTTTCTATAAGTTTACTTCCTGTGACGGTAACTTTTACTGCTCCTTCTACTGCTTTATAACATATATAACCGGTACCTATTATGATAGCTACGAGCATAGCATCATCATCACGACCACTAGCTTGTTTCCTATGATGCTCTTCGGCAGCATAAATCTGTGCAGCATACTCCTCTTTTGTCCTTGACATAAAACATTCTCCATTTAAACTAATAATAACAATTAATGTAAGACTTTCTATTATTAAGTCAATATAAATCTTTTATTATAAAGTAAAGAACCGAAAATTATTTATTAATAGATAGCTGATTGTAGTTAGAGAGATATTATAAATACGAATTTAGAATAAGCACTTATCCTAAATTCGCATTTGTTGGCTTTGAAAAGGTTATTTAACCCTGCGTAATAGCTGCTACTTCATCGGCAAAGTTTTTTTCTTCGTGTTCTATACCTTCACCAAGTTCGTATCTAATAAATTTGGCGATTTTAATTTCTGCACCGAGTTCTTTTTCAGCATTTTTAATTACTTCTGCAACGGTAAGTTTAGGCTCAAATAAGAAATTTTGCTGAAGCAATACAACTTCAGAGAAGAATTTACGTATTCTACCTTCTACCATTTTTTCTATAATATTATCAGGCTTTCCTTCTTCTTTAGATTTCTCAAAGAATACTTTTCTCTCACGCTCCACGAGTGCTTGATCCAAACTTGAATCATCTATACTTTGCGGGTTATTTCCTGCTACATGAACAGCAATTTGTTTAGCTAAAGCTTCTAATTTTGCTTTATCTTTTGCATTAGACGCAAGACCCACTAATACAGAAATCTTTCCTAGATTCGGGACAACCTCATTATGCACGTACGAGCCTATCGCTCCTTCGGATATCTCTAATATATCCATACGACGTAATGTTAAATTTTCACCGATTGTAGCGATATTTTCTATAATATCTTCTTCAACTGATTTACCGTTTGGCATTTTAGATGTTTTTAGCGTGTCTATAGTTTTTGCAATTACTGCAAGATTTGCAATATTCTTAACTAAATCCTGGAACTGCTCATTTCTAGCAACAAAATCAGTTTCGGAATTTACTTCAACTACTACTCCGGTAAGCCCATCAACTTTTGCAGCCGTTAAGCCTTCAGAAGCCGTGCGACCGGCTTTCTTTGCAGCAGCGGCTAAACCTTTCTTACGAAGAAAATCTACAGCTTCTTCAAAATTGCCTTCTGTTTCTATTAATGCCTTTTTGCAGTCCATCATACCTGCACCAGTTTTTTCTCTTAATTCTTTAACTGCTGCTGCACTTATATTTACTTCACTCATATTTTACTCCTCTCTTTAGTTCGTTATATTTGGTTTGGGGTGTATAACTAGGAAAACACTCTCGATGTCATTCCTGCGAAAGCAAGAATCCAGTACTTTAAAGCTTTTTAAAGGCTCGATTTCTCTCGCTTTATCCCTAAGATTCCCGCCTACGCGGGAATGACATCAAGTAGGTTGCTCAATCCACGCAACAACATTTATGCGTTTTCAGAATTTTTATTTTCATCAGCATCATTTAATGCTTGCTCAAATTCTGTATTTGTCTCTTCATCAATATTTTTTGTTTTAGAGAATTTTTTAGCTTGTTTTAATTTAGAAACATTTTTAGAAGTGAACGCCCTATCAGTATGTTCCTGCATAGCACCCATATCAACTCCTGAAGCTTTCATTGATTCTTCAAGCCCTTGTAATGCCGCATCCGCAAATAAACTACAATAAAGCCTTATTGATCTTATAGAATCATCATTACCTGGAACCGGATAATCCACATTATCAGGATTAGAATTAGTATCGACTACTGCAACTATAGGAACATTAAGCTTTACCGCTTCATTAATTGCGATATGCTCTTTATTAGTATCGATAACTACTAGAAGATCAGGTTTAGAATTAAGATTTCTAATACCAGCAAGAGATAAAAGCAATTTATCTTTCTTACGGCTCATATCAAGTATTTCTTTCTTAGTATAACCGGTGCGAGCTTCTTCACTTTCCAAGGTTTTTTCTAGCTTTTCTAGTTTTTCTATTGAACCCGCAATAGTTTTCCAGTTAGTTAGCATACCGCCGAGCCATCTATGATTTACGTAATATTGCCCACATTTTTCGGCATATTCCGCTATAATATCACTTGCCTGTATTTTAGTACTTACAAATAATACTTTACCGTCTTTTTTTACGGTTTCATATATTGTATTCAAAGCAACGCCCATTAAAGCAGCACTTTGTCTTAAATCGATTATATGAACATCATCACGTTCACCATATATATAAGACGCCATTTTAGGATTCCAGCGTGAAGTCTTGTGACCGAAATGCACGCCGGCATCTAATAATTCTTTAACGTTAACAGATGGTATTTTTGACATTTTTAAATTCTCCTAATTGTTAGTTTATACCTCCGTAAGATGCTCATTCTAATGAACTAACATATATCTTACGTGTGAATTTGCTTAAATCATAAGCCTACAAATTATATATGCATGATGCGTAATTTACAAGCTTTTATTCTTTTCGCCAAATAGTAGTACCGTCAGGTTTATCTTCTAAAATTATTTTTTCTTCTAATAATCGGTTACGAATTTGATCAGCAAGCTCCCAGTTTTTTTGTTTTTTTGCTTCTAAACGATCATTTATAAGTTCATTTATATAGAGTTCATCCATACCACCATTAAACCATTCGCGTGCGGTCTTATTCATTAAACCAATAAAATTAGCACAAGTAATAAGAGCAGAGGCGTTAAGCTGCCTTTCTTCTTCAGTTGTAGAAGTAAATACCATTTTAGCGTAGTCGTTAATTATTTTAACTGCTAGGGGTGTATTCATATCATCAAGTAAGCTTTGCATAAAATCCGACGGTAAATCTATTTTTTGCACATTAATATTTTCTATAGCTCTATACCAATAATCTAAAGTTTTCTTAGCATCTTCTATAGCTTTATCGTTATAATCAAGGGGACGTCTATAATGGCTACTTAATAAGAATAACCTTACTACTTCTCCTTGAATTTTTTTATCCATTAAATCTCTAACGGTAATAAAATTACCAAGAGATTTACTCATTTTTTCACCATTAACCGTTAGAAATCCGTTATGTACCCAATATTTAGCATAAGTAGAACTGGGAAAAGCACATCTACTTTGAGCAATCTCATTAGTATGATGCGGAAAGATTAAATCTGCTCCACCACCATGAATATCAAAATTCTCGCCTAAATATTTATAGCTCATAGCTGAACATTCAATATGCCATCCAGGACGACCAAGCCCCCAAGGGCTTTCAAAATTTATATTTGCGGATTCATTTGACTTTGCCGGTTTCCATAACACAAAATCCTGCGGATGTTTCTTAGTTTTACTATTTTCTACACGTACTCCCTCAAACATTTCCTCTAAATTTCGGTTAGATAATTCTGTATAATTCGGGGCCAACAAAACATCAAAATATACATGATTATCAGTAGTATATGCATGCTTTCTTGCTATTAATCTTTCTATTATTTCAATCATAACATCAATATGCTCTGTAGCTTTCGGCTCAATATTCGGTAGCATGCAACCTAAATATGCCATATTTGTATGAAACTCTTGCGTAACTTTATTAGTCAGCTCATTAATAGTAATGCCAAGTAGTTCAGCTCTATCGATAATTTTATCGTCAACATCCGTAATGTTACGTACATATTTTACTGCTCTACTGCTAAATATTTTTATAAGTATACGATAAAGTAAATCATATACTACTACCGACCTACTATTGCCCATATGGGGATTATCATAAACAGTCGGTCCGCATACATACATTTTTACGTTAGCCTGATCTTGAGGATTAAAAACCTCTTTAGTACGGCTAAGAGTGTTATATAAGTGAAATTGCATTTGCATATTTTATTTACCAAAAACTGAATTACTAGTGTATACGATATATTAATCACACTTTGGCTAAAAAATTCATTAGTTAACAAATATTAGTAATTAGTAGTTTACATAAATTAACAAATATTATATAGTTCGCCTCGTTTATATTTAAAAAAAATAATTACTCATCGAGGTTCTAATGAATTTACAAAGTTTCAATTCAAAAAAATATGTTTTAACTTTTTTCATGTCAACATGTTTGTTGACTAGTAGCTTTTTAAGTACAAGTGCTGGAGCGGCAACAACAGGAGCTAATTTTAGTGATTTAGTTAGACAAGTACCAAAATGGAAGGGGCAAACAGTATCATGGGAGCTTTACCCTACAGAAAAAAAACAAGAAGAATGGAGAAATAACGTGTTAGTTCCTAGTTTTTATCAAGCAGCTCAAGATCTTGGAATAACGAGTTATAATGCTAAGAATTTAGAAGATAAAAATAAGTCAACACGAGACAGAGCCAAAAGAGATAAAGTTAGAGTAGAATTATATATTCAAGAAATAGAAGAGCAAGACTTTGTTAAAAATAAAGAAACACGTATTAAACAAAATAAGCTTCCCACATTTGAAGAAGCGATACAGGATCTTGCTATAGACTATAATCCTAAAAGGATAACAGATAAAAGTCAAAAAGTTCGCCATATAGAAAAAGAAAAAAAAGCAAAAATAGATACATATATTGCACAAGTAAAAAGCAATATTATGGCTAATAAGAAAAAAGAATATGTAGATCAGAATGTTTTACCTAAACTGCAAGAAGTAATGAAAGAATTTGCTCTAAATAAAGGCGAAGCGAATCTTTATATCAAGCAAATAAAAGATTTAATGATGACAAATCAATCCACTAATAACCAAAACACACGTCAAAATCTTTCTTCAAAGATAAAAACTTTTGGTCGAGAAAGAAATACAACACAACAATCTTCTGATGATGGACAAGATACGCAAAATTCTAATAATACCAATCAAACATCTTCTAGAAAGATTTTTGATACAGCACAAAATGTAAATAATTCAAAAAATACTGAAGATACTACGGAAAAGACTTCTAGAACTCCTATTAAGACAGGTAGAGAAAAGAAACAGACATATTCTTTTAATCCTAAAAAACTTTTTGCAAACATGTTTAGTGGAAAAAAAAATACTAGTGGTCATACGCAATCCCAGCAAAACATATATAAAATAATACAACAAGAAGAACATATTGAAGAATTTAAAAATCTTATTAAAATAGATCCTATAGCAGCACTAAATCTTGAAGTAGATAGTAGTTATAAAAAAGAAGCAGTGGATGCTATCTTAAGTAATTTTGACGATGATACTATTCAAAAAATATTATTTAGTGATGATAAGGGGCGATTAGATTTTAACACAAATATTGACGTTAAAAATAGACCTACTCTAAAACAATTATTAGATAATAGTTCTTCTGAAGAAAAAACTAAATTTGCTGAAAGAATTAAAGACTATGCGGCGCGAAATATATCTAATAGTCAATTTGAAGAAAAGGCACAATTAGATCTTATCAAACTAGCAGCAAGTAAAGATAAGAGTTCAGTAGAAAAATTTTTAGCTCTGCAATTAGAGTTAAAAAATAAAATGCAATCACATATTGTAAAAAGCGAATATATTTTAACACCGGAAATAGTAGCAGAAATAAATATAGAACTAAAGAATAAAGGACTAATAATAGATAGTTTAACTAAAGACGATATGATTAAACTAGCCAAAGAAGTAAATAAACAAACATTAAATTCAGTAATTAAAGTAATATTATCCGATAATAACGCACTAAGCAATGAAACCAATAAAATTTTAGGATTAGCAGTAGGTAATAATGCAAATAATTTAGAACAAACACAAAGCGGCATTCCGAATCCACCACCTCTACCACTAAATGGTGGTATTCCAAATCCGCCGCCTCTACCGCTAAATGGAAATATGCCACCACCACCCCCTCCCTTAAATTCTCAAGGCTTTATTAGCAACTCTAACAATTTTGATTTAAATAAGTTACAAGCAGAATATCCTCAAATACATTCATTATATACTCAGTTTACTCGTAATACTACTGTTCAACCAAAAGTGCCGCTTCAACCTACAGCTTCTAGTGCAACCGGCACAGAAAGAAGCGAGCCGGAGACAGCTTATGCCAAACTATATGTAGAATATAGAGCTGAGACTAATTTAGATATTAAAACCAAAAAAACTAGCGAGAAAGATAATGATTTACAAAGCCAAATAATAAAAAGAAAAGATGACATTACAAATGTTATACGTCAAATATTAACAGAATCATACGCCAACCAAGGAGCTGACGAAAAAACTCTTGTAAATTTATTTAGCATTTCAACCCCTGAAATCGAAGAAAAAGCTAAAGAAGCTTTTAACAAACTTGTTCAAGACCCATATATACAAGATATAATTGTAAATGGTAATAAAACAACAATAACAAGAAGAACTATATTGGAGAATCTTTTCAATGAAGACGCTGATGGTGCAGCAGTACGTATCGTATTATCATCATGTAAAATATCTGAAGATATAAAGAAACCTATTAAACATGAATTAAATCAATTAAAATTGATCAGAGAAATTGATAACGAATCTACTCCATTCAAACAATTAGAAGCTGCTTATAAGAAGACGAGCATGCTTGATCAAGATATATTTGGCAATAGAGTTAAAGAGTTAATTAACGACCCTAATAAATTAACTATCGTACAACAAATTGCTTTTTTAACAAAAGAAGATACAGAATTAAAAAAAGTAATTACAACTGATCAAGCACAAGCCAAACTTGATGACTTAAGAACAGCTATTTTAAATGCAATAAAACTTGAAGAATTAACTACAGCAAGTTTACCTCAAAGTGATTTTATGGCTATAGTAAAAGCAAAAGATCCTGCATTATTACAAGAGTTTTTAAAAGCTTCTGTTGTCAAACAAGAAAGTAGTAATAATTTAGATCAATTAAGATTAGCTTTACCTTCATTTTCAGGTATGAGTGATCAACAAGTGAGAGTTGTTGCTAATAAATTAAATATGTCTGTAATACTAAAAACTCTTAAAGACTACTCGCAAGAAAAAGCTAAAAATCATACCCATACCGGAAATATGCCACCACCACCACCGCCTGGCTCAAAAAATTCAGAGCTAGCTTATTTAACAGGTTTAGGAGTTACTAAAGATTGGATAGACAGAATTAGTAAACTAAATGAAGGCAATAAAACACCTATTTTCAAAACAACAACTCCAAAGGTTTATAATTTTAGCTCCGATATAGCTGTAAGATATAACGAATTTGTTTCAGGAAAAGCAGCAGCAGGGCATAAAGCACAACACTCTGATACAGATTTGTTTAAAAAAGCTACAGTAGAATCAATAGCACTTGAGCATTCAAAAACCGCTGAAGTTTTTGATAATAGCTATATAACACCAATAAAAGAAGCAATTGATAACATGCGTTCTGATAAAAATAATAGCACTCAAATTGAGCAAGAAGTACGTAATATTTATATTTCTAAACTTTTGGAGCTAAAAAAAGATAAAGACTTTATTAGATATGTTGAAGATAATATTAAACCTAGCAAAAAACGTAAAGATGAATTAACAAAGGCATTTAATAACCCTGAAGCTCTTGGTACTCAAATTGAGCAAGAAGTACATGATCTTTATACTTCTAAACTTTCAGAATTAACAAAAGATACAAAGTTTATTAAACATGCTAAAGATAATCTTAAGTATCAAGAAGAGGTACGAGAAGAAATACGAAAAATACCGGGATTAAATACTCCTGAAGTTGCCGCTAGAGCTGAAATAGGGCAGCAGCAAATAGAAGAAAATATAAAAGAAGCCGTAATCGAAGCATTTAATACTGCTAACTCTGATTTTATAGGTCCTAGAACCGAAATAGGGCAAGAAGTACATAATATTTATAGAGAGAAACTTTTAGAATCAGTAAAAGATAAAGAATTATTACTTTTTGTTGAACAATTACTAATAGAATCTACTGAACTAGAACAAAAATACGGTAGTGATGCTCAACCAGAAAATAGTAACAAGAAAAAGAAAACAGGACGTTTAGATCCAAAACAATTACAATTATTCCAACAAGAAAACGAAACTAAAAATGATGAATCCTCAACAGAAAGTGATACACAACATGAAGATAACAATAAGAAGTCAGAGGCGTCTGATTCAAAAACCTCTTTATCACCGAGATTATTGAGTTCTAACAATAACGAAAATGCTGAATCATCAGATAATAAAAAATCACTTCTAGCATTAAGAGCTAGTAATGAAGAAGATGAAGGATATAAAACTGATGAGGAAGAATTAGAAGAAAGCAATAATACAGCTGAAGAAGAATTAAAAAAAGATATGCTTTTAGAAAGCGAAGATAAAGCTGTCAATATGTCACTCAAAACTGAAGAAATTGTA
>NZ_CBCDJS010000051.1:0-9393 GCF_965035265.1 Rickettsia sp. | reverse complement strand
AAATAATTCAAAAGATACCGCGATCAAGTCGCGGTATGACAATGTAAAATGAAACCACAAGTATCTATAAACGGTAAAATATGGCAACAAAAACTAATTAACGAGGATATAGTTACAGAATTATGTCGAAGTTTTAAAATTAGTGATTTACTTGCTAGAATAGTATCATTAAGAGTAAATAATTTAGAAGAAGTAGAAAATTTTTTAGTACCGAAAATCAAAAATTTACTACCTGATCCTCTTCATTTACTTGATATGGATAAAGCAGTAGATAGAACTGTTAAAGCTATTTTAAATAACCAAAAAATATGTATTTTTGCCGATTATGATGTAGACGGGGCTACTTCAGCCGCTTTACTTAAAAATGTTTTCAGGGACTTAAACATAATATGTGATATTTATGTTCCCGACCGTATAGCTGAAGGATACGGTCCGACTCCTTTTGCTATGCAAAAAATTAAAGATAGCTTCGTCGAATTATTAATTACGGTTGACTGTGGTGCTATGGCACATGAAGCTCTAAAATACGCAAAAGACGTTAGTCTTGATGTTATAGTTATCGATCATCATATAGCTGCAGATATATTACCGGATGCAGTAGCTATAGTGAATCCAAATCGTATTGATGAAAAAAGTGAATATAAACATTTGGCAGCCGTAGGAGTTGCTTTCTTATTTGCAACTGCCATATTATCGAACTTAAAGAAGCAGAATTATTTTACAAAAATTCCTCAGCCTAATTTAATGAAATATCTAGATTTGGTAGCCCTTGGTACTGTTTGCGATATGATGAAATTAACAGGCTTAAATCGTGCATTTGTAGCGAGCGGTTTAAAGGTAATGCAACAAAGACAAAATATAGGGATTAAAACATTATATGATATAGCAGGACTTAATGAACTACCGAAATGTTATCATTTAGGTTTTGTTTTAGGTCCACGTATCAATGCAGGCGGTAGAGTAGGGAAGCCAAGTTTAGGTGCTAATCTATTGTCTACTAGCTGCATTAATGAAGCAAATAAATTAGCACTGGAGCTTGAAAAGCATAATAATGAGCGTAAAGTAATCGAGCTATTAATGATAGAAGAAGCGATGGAAATTGCTTTGACACAAGAAAATAGTAGTTTATTATTTATTGTAAAAGAAGGATGGCATCCCGGAGTTATAGGAATCGTTGCAGGAAGACTCAAAGAAAAATTTGATAAGCCGGTAGCGGTTATAGCTTTGAATGACGGAATCGGCAAAGCTTCATGCCGTTCTATTGTAGGTATTGATTTTGGAGCTGAGATTATTAATGCTAAAAGCAAGGATCTACTAATATCTGGTGGTGGGCATGCTATGGCAGCAGGGTTTACCGTAACTGCTGAAAAATTACAAGAATTACAGAATTTTTTAAATAATGCTTTTAAAATTAAAACAAATAAACTAGAAAATTATAAGCAAGCAGAATATGAGCTTAATTTAACGGCAAGTAGCATTAATTTTCCTTTAATGGATGAATTAGGTATTTTAGAACCTTTTGGTCAAGGTAATCATGAGCCTATATTTAAATTCGATAATTTATTTGTATTAAAAGCAGATATTGTTGGAAGTAAACATATTAGATGTTTACTTGCTCCAAATAAGCAAGCGTTTGGCAATAAAGCTATACCTGCCATTGCCTTTAATTCGGTAGGTACTTCATTTGAAGAGGTTCTATTAAGTCCTAAAGCAAAAAATATTTCAGCAATAGGAACGTTAAAAACAAATAATTGGCAAGATAATTATACTATTCAGTTAATTATAAAAGATATAATAATAACTTAAAAATAATAATTTATGAGCGATTCAAAGAAAACAAAAATTTCTAAAGACTTAGCGGAAGTACAAGAGCATTATCAAGATTATCCTTATCCTTTCAGAGACCCAAATCAAGAAAAAGAACGTTTGCTTGCTATTTGCGGTGAATTCCTAGGAGAATTAAACCATTTTCTATATAAAGGAAAAGAAAATTTTAATAACGGGTTTAGATGCTTAATAGCCGGCGGTGGCACGGGTGATTCAACTGTTTATCTTGCTGAACGATTAAAAGATAAAAATGCCGAAATAATATATCTAGATTTCAGTAAGCCTAGCATGGAAGTAGCACAAAAACGTGCTGAAGTACGAGGCCTTAAAAATATTAAATGGATTAATGATTCTATATTAAATATACCTAATCTAAAACTTGGAAAATTTGATTATATAAATTGTACCGGAGTACTTCATCATTTAGCAAATCCCGATGAAGGTTTAAAAAATCTAAAAGATTCTTTAAAGCCAACCGGTGGTATGGGTTTAATGGTATATGCTAAATATGGACGTACCGGTGTTTATCAAATTCAAGATTTAATGAAAATGATAAATAAAGATACTAAAAACCGTGTCGAAGAAGTAATGAACGGGAAATTAATTCTAGATAATTTACCTGCTACTAACTGGTATAAAAGAGGTTGGGAGTTATTTTCAGATTATCAAAATTTCGGTGATGTCGGGGTTTACGATATGTTCTTGCATAAGCAAGATAGAGCTTACTCCATTCCTGAATTACATGAATTTGTAGAAAAAGCAGACTTACATTTTGTTGATTATCTTGATCCTTTAGAGAAAATTTTACTCAGACCCGAAAATTATATAAAAGATTTCTCGCTTCTACAAAAAATTAAGAAGATGGATAAAGTAACCCAAGAATCAATTTGCGAGATACTCACCGGTAATATAATTAAACATTCATTTTACGTATCAAATCAAAAAGATAGTGTAGCATCGTTTGATGATCTTGATAATATACCATACTTCCATAATATTGCCAATTTTGCTAAACAAATTTATGAACATTTGGAGTCTAACCATTCAGCAGTAAATAGTGCTATTAATTTTACTATTAATAATGGAGTGTTAAATAATGTTAATATCTCAATGTCAATATTTAGAAGTACTAAATATATCTTTAAATATATGGCAGAAGAGAAAAGTTTAAGAGAAATATTTGATGCAGTACGCAGTGAATTAAATCAAGAAATAAGCAATGAAGCGTTATTAAACGAAGTTAAAAACGTATTCACTCCGTTACTTAATACAAATGTATTATTATTAAGGTCGAAGAATTTATAGAGTTACGTGGATTGGTTATCCGTCATTGCGAGCGACTATAAGGAGCGCGGCAATCTCATGAAACAGCACAAAATTCCTGAGATTGCCGCGTCAAGGCTTCGCCTTTCCTCGCAATGACGATTTACCGATTACCTACTTACAATGACGATTTAAGTTGACAACAGGCTGTTACATTGTTAGTATGCTCTTACATACATAGACAGCTTTTAAAGCTAACAAAATAAATAATTCTTCAAACCGCAAGAATAAATAAAATTTTCTAAAAATCTAATTTGATTCCTGATTTAAATAAGTATATTACTTCCTTTAATTAAGGTAATTAAAGTTTTGCTAACTCAACTCTTTCAATATAATCTATTAATAATAAAATAATGAACACAACTAATAAAGAATCCACAGAAGAACTTAACAACTCCGAATCCAATAACAATCATAATAATCTTGCAGAAAACGGTAGTATTATTAATTTAAAACAATTAAAACGTAAATTACCTGAAGAACTACAAGCTCAAGCAGAGGAATTAAAAATTGAAAATATTAATTCATTACTTAAACAAGAATTAGTTTTTGCAATTTTAAAAAAATCCGTAGAGCAGGGAGGTTTAATAGTTGGTGAGGGAGTACTTGAGGTATTACCTGACGGATTTGGTTTTTTACGTTCGCCGGAAGTAAATTATTTAGCAGGTCCTGATGATATTTATATTTCTCCTAGTCAGATTCGTCGTTTTGGTCTGCGTACCGGTGATACGGTAGAAGGTCAGATCAGAGCTCCAAAAGCCGGAGAACGTTATTTTGCTTTACTAAAAGTAAATAAAGTTAATTTTGAAGACCCATCCAAAGCTTATCATCGTGTTCATTTTGATAATTTAACTCCATTATATCCTGATGAGAAACTAGGATTAGAGCTTGAAGATAATAGTAAAGATTTCAGTACACGTGTTATTGAGCTAGTAGCTCCTATGGGTAAAGGACAGCGTGCATTAATAGTAGCACCGCCTCGTACAGGTAAAACTGTATTATTACAAAATATTGCACATGCTATTACTACTAATAATCCAGAAGTATTTTTAATAGTACTGCTAATAGACGAAAGACCTGAAGAAGTAACCGATATGCAACGTTCCGTACGTGGTGAGGTTGTTAGCTCTACTTTCGATGAACCTGCAAGTAGACACGTACAGCTTGCGGAAATGGTTATTGAAAAAGCAAAGCGTTTAGTAGAACATAAAAAAGACGTAGTAATTTTAGTAGATGCGATAACACGTTTAGCTCGTGCTTATAATACCGTAGTGCCGTCATCAGGAAAAGTATTAACAGGCGGCGTTGATGCTAATGCACTACAAAGACCGAAAAGATTCTTTGGAGCGGCAAGAAATATTGAAAACGGCGGCTCGCTTACTATAATCGGTACGGCTTTAATTGAGACCGGCTCCCGTATGGATGAAGTAATTTTTGAAGAATTCAAAGGTACAGGTAACTCTGAAATAGTCTTAGATCGTAAAATTGCTGATAAGCGTATTTATCCGGCAATTGATATAACCAGATCAGGAACTAGAAAAGAAGAGCTATTAGTTGATAAAATAATATTAAATAAAATGTGGGTTCTTCGTCGTATTATCGATCCAATGGGTAGCAGTGAAGCAATAGAATTTTTACTCAAAAAACTTGAAAATACCAAAACCAACAGTGAGTTTTTTGAGATGATGAAAAGCCCCGAGCGTCCTAAGAACGGTTTGTAGTCGTATCGTCATTGCGAGCGGGCATTGTTGTGTGGACCGGTAAAGTCACTGTGTCACCCCGTGGCTTGACCACGGGGTCCATAAAAACAATAAAAAATACTAAATTAGTATTTTTAACTAGATACCGTGGTCAAGCCACGGTATGACACCGAGTGCTTTTTTATATCCACACAACAATAATGACATAAAGAGCATTTACCGTTCCACGCGGGAATGACATCGAATTTACAAGGTCTTGGATAACTATAAAAACATAAAATATCACGAGTATGACGCCTGATTATTTAATTGAAAGAAGACAAATAAAATCTCGTCTATTAATTTGGAAGTTTGCGGCTATTATTTTAATTGCTATTGTATTATTACTAGTCGGTAAAAACTTTGCTCCAAAAGATGTTTTACCTATTAATAGTAATGAGGATTATATAGCTTCAGTATTAATAGATGAAATAATTCTTGAGGATGAAAAGCGTGACAAGAAGCTTAAAAAAATAATCGATGATTCTCATATTAAAGCATTAATAGTTAATGTAAATTCTCCTGGCGGTACAGTAGTCGGCTCTGAAAAAATTTATAATATTCTACGTAAAATATCCGAGAAAAAGCCCGTAGTAATAGTTATGGGAACAATGGCTGCAAGCGGCGGTTACTTAATTTCTCTCGGAGGTGATTATATTGTTAGCCATAACGGAACTATTACGGGTTCAATCGGTGTAATATTACAAACAGCTGAGGTAACAGAACTTGCTCAAAAATTAGGAATTAAGTTTAACAATTTTAAATCAGGTGAATTAAAAGCTGTTCCAAATCCTACCGAAAAACTGACCGAAGAAGTACGAGTAGCTATTATGGAAAATATAGAAGATACTTATAATTTTTTCCTTGAGCTTGTTTCAGAGAGGCGTAATCTTCCTATAGAAGAAGTAAAAAAGCTTGCAGACGGACGACTATATTCAGGTCGTCAGGCTTTAAAGTTAAAGCTTGTGGATGCTATAGGCTCGGAAGATACAGCATTAAAATGGCTACAGGAAGTTAAGAAAGTTAATCTAACTGTAAAAGATTATCAATTAAAACCAAAACCAAAATTAATGGACATAATACTTGAAGATTTTGATAGTATAACACCTAGTTTTTTTAAAAATAGTTTTAACGGAATCAAAGCGATTTTTTAATAATGGTTACTAAGAATTATTTAATAGATAAAATACATAATGAGCTGAATTATCTTTCTAAAGAAGATGTTAAAGATTCAGTAAATTTAATTTTAGATTATTTAAGTCAGTCTCTTAAAGAACAAGAACGTATCGAAATCAGAAATTTCGGTAATTTCTCCATACGTAAACGCAAATTCCCTGAAAGTAATAAATTCTATAATACGGTTTATTACAGAATGCCTAAAAATTTATTTAAGGAATGACATAAAAGTGTTAAACTACCCTGTAAATCAACTATTTTTAGGTAATACCAGTAATAAGGCATTGCCTAGAAAAAGTTGTTTTATGTTGTAGTTTGGTCTTCCGGTGTCATTCCCGCGAAAGCGGGAATCCAGGGTAAAGCGAGATAAATCGAGCTTTTAAAAAGCTTTAAAGTACTGGATTCCCGCTTTCGCGGGAGGACATTGTTGCGTGGATCAATTTCACCGCTGTCGTCCCGTGATTTATTCACGGGATCCAGTAAAAATACTAATATTATTAGTATTTTTATTATTTTCTGGATACCATGGTCAAGCCACGGTATGACACCGAGTGCTTTTTTATATCCACGCAACAATGCTGAGCTAGGAATGACATCAAAACTTTAGATCAACCGTTTTTAGGCAATGCCAGTAATAAAATTTTTCTCGTACTTGACATTATAATAATAGGCAACTATCTTAAGTATAAAATTAAAATAGGGTATTTATGATAAGATATTTAATAATTTTATTTGCTTCTGTAGCTTTAATTGGCTGTGCCGGTAAAACCACGAAATCAAAAGAAGCAGTAGAACTTGACGGTGATCCAAGCTATGCGATTATGAAAACAATCGATAATACTAACAGAAATATTGCTAACACTACTTCATCTCTTCCGAGTACTCCGGCTAGATAGAAATGCTTGTTATTATTTCTTCTGCTAAAACTCTTAATTTTGAGAAGTTAGCTCATGAGTTAGAGCTAACTTCTCTTGTCTTCCCTAAACTAACAAATCAGTTACTTTCTATACTCCAAGGCTATTCTGAGAATCAATTATCGGAAATAATGAATATAAGTGCAAAGCTTGCGCATATAAATAAGGATAGATTTAAAAATTTTGATGATCAAGAGAGTAAAGCAGCTATTTTTGCTTATGCAGGAGATGTTTTTAATAATATACATATAGAAAAACTAACTAATCATGAGCTAAATTTCCTACAATCACATCTGCTTATTATATCAGGGCTTTACGGAGTTCTAAAACCGCTAGATGCTATTAAGCCGTATAGATTAGAAATGGCAACAAAGCTAAATGAACTAAATTTAACAAGCTTTTGGCAAGATGAAATCACGAATTATATTAATAAAATTCTTGCTAAGCATGAAAATAAATATTTACTAAATTTAGCATCACAAGAATATTCAGCTGTAATAAATCCAAATAACCTCAAATATCAATTAGTTAACGTTCATTTTAAAGAAAATAGAAACGGTAAATTATCAACAATCGGCATAAATGCTAAAAAGGCCCGTGGAAACATGGTTAATGTTATCGCCAATAATCTAATTGATTCACCTAAGCTACTTAAAGATTTCTCATATTTAGGGTATGAATTTAGCACCGAGTACTCGTCCGATAGTGAATTAGTTTTTATTAAGAATTAACAGAAAATTAATTTTGTACTACATTACTTTCGATTAATTTTTTGAGTAATAAAAATGACTAAAAGAACTGTGATATTAATTCAAGGACCAGAATTTCTAAAGAAAAACGTGAGCAAGATTTAAAAAAGCAAATAACTATTATGGAGGGAAGTAACGTAACCATCCAATGGATATTTTAGATTTTGTAGAAGAATTAAATAATACAGAATTAACAAGTAATTTCATTCATCAGTCAGAATTAAGTCTAAGTTCTAGTTAATTTGTTATTTTGAGGTATTTTTTAGCAAAAATAACCTACATTTTAAATCCTTATATTTCAATTGAATTAACAAATATTAATTAAATTTAAAATTAAATTTTTCTCTAGACAATAGCCTATGAGTTCAGCTATTTAATAGTATATAAGCTCAAATAATACAGGAATTTCATGACTAAAAATATAAAAAATACTCATATACAAAACTCTAGAGCATATGAAGATTATATAGACAAAAAAACAAATTATTTTGAAGATCGAAAACCGATTGATATTTCTTATTTAGATAAGGTTTTTTACCCTGGTACTCTAGCGGCAGTTCTTAATAAAGTTGTAGATAACAATCAAATATTAAACTCTGTTAAGCTTTTTAATTATAATACCCCAGCAGTTGGTAGAGTGAAGTTTCCTGCTTTTCCTATAGATTGGAAGCTTGTAAAATACAATAATGTAGTAGCAGTGAATCTTGCATTACAAATTAATAAGCTTTTAGGGGCGTACAAACATCCTATTAATAAAAAGCTATCTTCTGAACAAATTGATGCAGTTATAAATTATTTAAAATCTAATCCTAAAATTAATTTAAATGACTTAACTCCTCAAGAAAAAGCAATTTTAATTGACGAAGCTAGACAGCTTAATAATCTATTAGATTTTTCTATAATAGTTGAAAAAAATCCTCAAATTTATAAGCTCGTTGAACAAATAAACAATAATGAAGCATTAAATTATAAGCTTTTAAATCCTAATAAAATGTACACAAAAACTAAGAATGATATTTTAAAAGAAGAACCAACTCTAGGCAAACTAGATTTTTCCCCTTATTCTCCAATAATTAGCGTTGCAGACCTTGAAATAATTGCAGCGTTGTTAGAGGCTCAACAAGAAGATAGAAATATAATAGAAATACCACAATACGATAACGATTTTGTCAGACCGAATTGCAGTAAGCCTGAAAATAGCCGGAAGTTAATAAAAATGCAGCAGGAAGCTAAAAACTTATATAAATTACTAAAAGAGCTTAATCTTATTAAGCCACCAATAGAAGAAGCTGATACAGTAATAAAAGAAGATAGAAATTGGGATGAGTTAGAACAAAACTGGAAAATGTTAGTAAATGAAGGTAAGGCTGAAAACTTAAAATATTTATTAGAAGATTACTCTGGTAATAAACCAACAGAGACAGAAAATGTGGCATATAGAGCTAATGAGCCAAGCTTGCTTCATAACGCTCAAGGCGATACTCTAAATCCTTCTAATCCCGCTATAGGTGATAGTACTATAATGGCCTGAAAAATCAAGACAAAATATATGAACAATGTACTTGGTAATGTTGCTTAAAATTAAGCTGCTATTTGTTCATAATGTTGTACGTAATCCAGATAAACATTCATAGGTTTTTTATACCCAATACTTGAATGGAATCT
>NZ_CBCDJS010000050.1:0-9539 GCF_965035265.1 Rickettsia sp. | reverse complement strand
GATTCCATTCAAGTATTGGGTATAAAAAACCTATGAATGTTTATCTGGATTACGTACAACATTATGAACAAATAGCAGCTTAATTTTAAGCAACATTACCAAGTACATTGTTCATATATTTTGTCTTGATTTTTCAGGCCATTATAGTTGTAGTATACAAGAATTAGTTGATATAAGAATAGAACTCTTTGTTGACAATGTACATAAAGTAAAAAACCTAGTTGAGTCCGGTCTTAGTATACAAGAGTTACTTGATAAGAAAGCAGATCAGCAGAGATTCTTTATTGAAAATAGTTATCAAGTAAAAAGCTTAGTTAAGTCTGGTCTTAGTATGCAAGAATTACTTAGTATAGGAACAGAACAGCAGAAATTAGTTATTGAAAATGGTTTTCAGGTAGAAAGATTATTTAAGTCAGGTTTTACTATGAAAAAATTACTTGATATGGAAACAGAACAGCAGAAATTCTTTATTAAAAATAGTAATCAGGTAGAAAGCTTATTTAAGTCCGGTCTTACTATGCAAAAATTACTTGATATGGGAACAGATCAGCAGGAATGGTTCATTAAAAATGGTTATCAGATAGAAAGATTATTTAAGTCAGGTTTTAGTATACAAAAGTTACTTGATATGGGAGCAGATCAGCAGAAATGCTTCATTAAAGATGTATATAAATTAGTTAAGTCTAGTCTTACTATGCAAAAATTAATAGATATAGGAGCAGAACAACAAGAGTTAGGTACTACAAATGACAATGATCCAGCTCAGTTTGATAACAATGTAGATATAATAGGTCATACAGATCAAGCGTAAAGGGACGGAGTTAGGATAATAAAGAGCTTATCCTAACTTTGCGCTTTAAAGCAATATTTGGAATAAGTCTAATGCTTATGGTCGTGGTGGTGGGTATAGAAGCCTAGAGAAGAAAGTGCATTTGAAAATTCAGAGTTAGGAGTTATTTCATTTGGTATTCCGCTGCAACATATGTGGCCGTTTAAGCATATCACCTGATCGGAGTTTTTTATTACGGTAAATAAATCGTGCGAGATCATAAAAACCGTAATATTTAGCTTTTTACGAATCAAATTAATAAGCTGATAAAATTCTTGTTGGCCTGTTACGTCTAAAGACTGCAACGGTTCATCTAAAATAATTAAGTCAGGATTATTAACTATTGAACATGCAAGAACCACCTTTTGAAACTGCCCTCCTGAGAGCTTAGAAATTTCTTGATCTTTTATATGCTCCAAATCAATAAACGAGTTAATCTCTTTAATATTGTTATTGAAGTTACTAGGTGCTAATAGATCTAAAAATTTTTTCACCGTAATAGGTAAATCAGGGCTTAGCCCAAACTTCTGCGGTACATATCCAATTTTTAGTTTGGGATCAATTATAATTTCGCCGCTTGTCGGTTTTTCAAGTCCAAGCATTAACCGCACTATGGTGGTTTTACCTGCACCGTTAGGTCCGATCAAAGTAGTGATATTATTTTTTTTGACAGTGAAGCTAACGTTATTTATCGGCAGTTTATTACCGAATTTTTTAGATACGTTACGAAACTCGATTATAGGTTTTTGCATGTATCGGTTCACTCCTGTTATCCCGTGGTCAAGCTGGTGTTGTTGTATGGATCGAAAAACCTGCTCGATGTCATTCCCGCGTAGGCGGGAATCCAGGGTAAAGCGAGATAAATCGAGCTTTAAAAAAGTTTTAAAGTACTGGATTCCCGCCTACGCGGGAATGACATAAACAGGCCATGCAACAAAGCCTATGGTTGCTCGCAATAACAGTTTAACGCAGGTAAACCTTCGCAGGAATGACATTATGTAGAATAAATGCCGATTAATTCAGTTTCAGCTAATAAATATTTTTGCAAAGCTAATACTAAATCTTGCTTGCTAGCATTCTCATCCAGTTCAAGATAATCATTTAGAGCGTATAGTTTGAAAAAATAACGATGAGGTTTGCCGGCAGGTGGACAAGGACCACCGTATTTTTTGTCTTTCCAGCTATTATTTAAAATTTTAATATTGTTATCTATTTGTCCTTCTGAAAGCTTAGTAATAGAAGCCGAAATATTATAGATTATCCAATGATCCCATATACCGTGCGGAGGTGCTATTTCTACCGGTGCATCAGGGTCATCCATGATAAGTACAAAAGATTTAGTATCTGAAGGAGCATCACTCCACTCTAGATGCGGAGAAACATTCTGTCCTTTACAAGTAAATTTATCAGGAATACGCTCATTATGTTTAAACGCCGTACTTGTTATTAGGAAGGTCATAATTATGTACTCCTATGAGTGTTGTGTATGTCATTCCTGCGAAAGCAGGAATCCAGCCACTAAAAGTATAACACACTAAATTTTAGAATTAAAAGCTCAAATAATTTCGCTTTTTTCTAGATTCCCGCTTTCGCGGGAATGACATAGAACGCTCCTTATCAGTCGCTCGCAATGACGTTTTGTCTATCAATTCACAACTTGCCATTGTCCGTCAGGCTGGCGGCATGCATTACCGTATGCTTTTTGTTGTTTTTCGCCTATTACAACTGTTTGAGTGTACTCACGGCAATATTGCCCTGTGCTATTTCTATAAGTTTTATTAGGTGTTACATAGCCATGATTGCCGTTATCGGGATTACGCCATTCTACGTTACTACCACTAGGAGCTGCTTCTAAAGCTCTTTGGGAGGTGAGTTCAGCGAGTCTTCTATCCTGCTCATCCATACCTGCACCGATTTGTCCACCAAGAACTGCTCCAAGTAATGCACCTACACCTACTCCGACAAGTTGCCCTTTACCTTTGCCGAATTGAGAACCAAGTAATGCACCGCCGGCACCGCCAAGGAGTGTACCTGTACCTTGTTTATTCATACCACCCGGACCGGTACATGCTTGCAACATAGAAGCTGCAAGAGCTATAATCATAATTTTAGATATTAATTTCATAATAAATTCTCTTTAATTGATATATACTTAAATAAGTATATGGTTTTTAGCATTTTGTAAAGTACAAACGTCAGCCATAGAATAAAATTAATTTAATTGAATTTAATATTTTCTTTGTTAAACTACAAAAAATAAATTGGAAAGATTTGTCATGGATACTAATAGCCGTAATCGGTTAATAAAATCGGCATCTTATTTATCGGTTACTACAGCATTAATTATTTTAAGTATAAAATTATATGCTTGGGTTGTTACCGATTCGCAATCAATACTTGCTTCTTTAATTGATTCGATGCTTGATATAACATCTTCCTTTATTAATTTAATAGCTTTAAGGTTTGCCCTGCAACCACCGGATCATCAACATAGATTCGGGCATGAGAAAATACAGGATTTAACAATTTTTTCTCAGTCTATATTCTTTTTTGCTTCAGCTTTTTTTGTAGGTTTTTCTTCAATTAAGTCTTTATTTGAAAAAACAAAACCGGAGAATATTAGCGACGGTACTACCGTAATGTATGTATGTATATTCTTAACAATTATTTTAGTACTTTATCAAACTTATGTAATAAAAAAAACAGGATCGGAGATAGTAAAAGCCGACAAGCTCCATTATTTTACGGACTTACTTACTAATGTTATAGTAATTATCTCTATAAATTTAAGTAATCATTTTTGGTTTGTTGATCCATTATTTGGAGTAGTTATTTCGTTATATATATTCCGTACCTCTTACTCTTTATTTAAAAAGGCATTTAAAAATTTAGTTGATCATGAATTACCTGAACAAGATAGACAAAAAATTATCTCAATAGTTAATAACCATTTAGGCGTAAAAGGTATGCACGAAATGAAAACTAGATATGCAGCTCAAAAAGCTTTTATCCAGTGCCATTTGGAAATGGACGGCAATATGTCGCTTTATAATGCTCATAAAATTAGCGATGAGATTGCTTTTGAAATATTGCAGGAATTTCCGGAGGCTGAAATAATTATTCACCAAGATCCTTTTGGAATCGAAGAACACGTAAATTACCGTGAATATATTGTTAGATAAAGAAACGGATTTTAACAACTTTTTCATGCAGCAAGCTTTAAAACAAGCATGTATTGCTTTTGATAAGAATGAAGTACCGGTCGGAGCGGTGATTGTAGATAGATTAAATCAGAAAATTATTGCTAGTAGTCATAATAATACCGAAGAAAAAAACAATGCTCTGTGTCATGCCGAAATTATTGCTATTAATGAAGCATGTAATCTTATATCTTCTAAAAATTTAAATGATTATGATATTTACGTTACTTTAGAACCTTGTGCTATGTGTGCGGCAGCTATAGCTCATAGCAGGTTAAAACGCTTGTTTTACGGTGCTTCTGACTCTAAACACGGGGCAGTTGAAAGTAATTTACGATATTTTAACAGTAGTGCTTGTTTCCATAGACCGGAAATATATAGCGGAATTTTTGCTGAAGATTCGGGGCTATTAATGAAAGAGTTTTTTAAAAGGATACGACAATCATGTTAGAGCATTGCCTGTGTGGATCGTAAAGTATGCTCGGTGTCATACCGTGGCTTGACCACGGTATCCAGCTTAAAAATTAGTATTTTAAATTGTTTTTATGGACCCCGTGGTCAAGCCATGGGGTGACGCAGTGGATTTTACCGGCCCACGCGAACAATGCTTTTGCAAGAATGACATAAAGAAGTAAGAAAATATGCTAAAACTATTAACCCCCTATTATTTTAATAAATTATCAAAGGTTACAATACCTATATTAGCTATATCTACTTTGGTAATGATGATTATAGCTCTTTATTTAGCCCTAATAGTTTCGCCTATAGATTATCAACAAGGTGAGTTTGTACGTATTATGTATGTACATGTACCTGCTTCTTGGATGGCCCTTGGTATTTATGTTTTCATGGCAGCATGCAGCTTTAGTTATTTAGTATGGAAAACTACTATTAGCTATTTGCTAGCCGTAGCATCTAGTTACATTGGAGCTACTTTTACTTTGATTAGCTTAGTAACAGGCTCTTTATGGGGGAAACCTATATGGGGAACATGGTGGGTTTGGGATGCAAGACTTACCTCTATGCTCATATTATTTTTATTATATCTAAGCTATATTATCATAGTAAATAGTGCGGATAATATAAGAAAAGCACAAAACCCTGCTTCGATTATTGCTCTTATCGGACTGATTAACATACCGATAGTAAAATTCTCGGTAAATATTTGGTACAGTCTGCATCAGCCTGCTAGCGTTTTAAGGCTTGGTTCTCCTGCTATTCATTCTTCAATGTTAAAGCCTTTAATTATAATGTTTATTAGTTTTATTTTGTACTTTCTCTTAATACTAACTATGCGAACTTCTGTATTAATTTATAAAATTAAGAATCAATAATAAAAATGACTTATGTTGTAACCGATGAATGCGTAAAATGTAAATATACCGATTGCGTTGAAGGATGTCCTGTAGATTGCTTCTATGAAGGTGAATTTATGCTAGTTATCAATCCTGATGAATGTATAGATTGCGGTGTGTGTGTTTCTGATTGTCCTATAAACGCTATCAAACCCGAATCACGGGAGATAATAGAATGGGTAGAACGTGCAAAAGATTTTATAGAAAATAAAGGATGGAAAAATATTACCAAAAAAAAACCTGCTTTGCCTGATGCCGATAAATTTAAAGATGAGAAAGATAAGTTTAATAAATATATAGGAACCTAAATAAATACGAATTAAATATATGTGTTTATTTTGTCACAAAACTTAATAAAAGCTTTATCATATGAATCTAATTGCCGATTAAATATAGAACTAAAAAATATAATATGTTATATATGCCATTAAGATAATGTTTAATTATTTAATTTGAGGTGCGAATCATGAAAAAGTTACTTTTAATAGCTGCTGCAAGTGCAACAATTTTATCTTCTACCATATCATTTGCCGAGGACATGGGTAATGACTGGTATTTAAGAATAGATGCTGGTGCTGCAATGTTTAATAAAGAAAAAGATAAGGCAACCGGTGTTAAATTAAAATCTAATACGACTATTCCAGTTGATTTAGGTATTGGTTATTATATTTCCGAAAATTTTAGAGCCGATTTAACTTTAGGTACTATAATTGGTGGAAAGTTAAAGAAATCCGGAGCTGCAACTAATGCACCTTTTACTGGTACTAATGTTTCTGCGAGCCATAAACCTACTATTACACGTTTACTTATTAACGGTTATGTAGATTTAACTAATTTTGATATGTTCGATGTTTTTGCCGGTGCCGGTGTTGGTCCTGCATTAGTTAAAGAGAAAATTACATATAACGGTATAACAGGTCTTTCATCTAATACTAAAAATAGAACCAATATTTCTTATAAACTAACTTTAGGTACTTCTGCACAAGTCGCTGATGGTGTTAAAGCAGAACTAGCTTATAGCTGGATAGACGACGGTAGAACAAAAAGTAAGAATGTAATTTACCAAGGAACAAGTGTACCAACTGGTGGGATGCGTTATCAAAGCCACAACTTAACAGCTGGTATAAGATTTGATATATAATTAACAGAATATAAATAGTTTTTAAGTAGTAACTACTCGGTGTCATACCGTGGCTTGACCACGGTATCTAGAAATCAAAGAAAGACTGGATCCCGCGATCAAGTCGCGGGATGACAGCTTAGAAACGTCACTTAAAACTATTTTTTATCGAATTTAGGTAAGAATTATAAAATTATTATCTAACATCGTTTTTACTAACAACTAATAAAATTTAAGGAAAAATTTAACAATATGAAAAAATTACTTTTAATAGCAGCTGCAAGCACAGCACTTTTAACTTCTGCCGTTTCATTTGCTGAATGTGATATGAATCCTGCTGTAGATTCATCTACCGATTCGTCAATGTCATCATCATCTATGGAAAAATGGTATTTAAAACTTAATGCCGGTGGCGTGATTTTTGATAAGCAAAAAGATAAAGCTACAGAAATAAAAATGAGATCTAATACCGGTTTTATTGCTGAAATCGGTGCAGGTTACTATATCATGGACAATTTGAGAACCGATTTAACAATTGGAACAGTAGCAAGCAGTCATTTAAAGAAATCTAAAACTGATGCAGATGGTGATTCTACAACAGTAAAGCACAAGCCTACTATTGTAAGCTTCTTACTTAACGGTTATGTAGATTTCGTTGATTTAAGTATGTTTAAAGTTTTTGCTGGTGCTGGTATCGGTGCTGCATTAGTTAAAGAAAAGATAATGCAAAAAGATGTAGATAATTTTAATGGTGTAAGTACTACCTTTAATTTTCCTAACGTAAATACTAAAAATAGAACCAACTTTGCTTATCAAGTATCTTTAGGAACTTCGTTTGAAGTTGCTGACGGTGTTAAAGCAGAACTCGTTTATAGTTGGAGAGATTACGGTAAAACTAAAACTAAGAAAGTTAACGGTATTAACGAAGGCGGAACCCGTTATAGAGGTAATAACCTAACGGCAGGACTAAGATTTGATATGTAATTAACCCTCAAATCTTTTTACAAGCTATTAACACGAAAAAGGAGTCTTTATTAATAAAGACTCCTTTTTTTGTTTGTGTGCTTTTGCCTGCGTATATACCCAATCGTCATTGCGAGCGATCTTTGATCGCGTGGCAATCCAGAAAATAATTAAAAAAATGCTAAAAATTAGCATTTTTTACTGGATTGCTTCGTCAATTACTTCGTAATTTTCTCGCAATGACGATTGGTATCCACGCAATAATGTCATAAGATTTGTAGGAACGCATGCAGAATATGATAGGATAAATGTTAAGGAGATTTGAGTATGGAAATAAATATTATAAAAACAGAAAAAGAGTATGAAAAAGCATTAAAAGAAATAGATAATTTATTAGATGCAAAAGAAAATTCCTCAGAAGCTGAAAAATTAGAAATATTATCAATGTTAGTAGAAGATTACGAGAATAAGCATTATAAAATAGAAGCACCTGATCCAATTGAAGCGATTAATTTTAGAGTAGAGCAGCTTGGTCTTTCTAGAAAAGATTTAGAAAAGAGTATAGGTTCAAGAAGTAAAGTATCTGAAATTCTTAATAAAAGAAGACTGCTTACTTTATCTATGATTAGAAAATTACATAAGAATTTAAATATTCCGGCAGATATTTTAATTCAAGAAGTTTACAAGAAGAGAGCATGATTTAATTATCATATCTTAGGTTTTCCTTTGTAAAACGTTACGTTCATTTTGTGTATTGCTTCAAAGCCTAAATAAATTTTAATACGTTCTAGAATAATATCTTGATAATAAGGTAATTCTGCTGCAGTAGCATTATCTCCTGCTTGTATAAATAGCGTATTAATTTTTTGTTTTTTATAAGTATAGGTAGTGATTTTTAAAGGTAATGCTTTAGTGCTGAAATTAAACCCGACTATTTTATTCCAGTTAATCATGATTTCAGGTAGCAACGGATGTTGCCTCGCAAATATACGTCTAACTATTTTATCAATATCCTCTTTAATTAGCTTCATTTTAATAAACTCTGCACGGTTAAAGTTATCACGGCTATTGCAAGCATTATGGATATTACGGGAAAATGTAAAGATGTAACCGATATAATCATTAAAAATATATTGCAAACTGCGATAATCGATACTACTTGTTTATGCGACTTACCTTTTTTTACTGCTTTTTGGAAAAAATGCTTTAAATGAGGCTGCCAAATTTTTTCTTTATTGAGTAGCCGAATTAATATGGTTAGTACGGCGTCAGTAATGTAATATAAGCTAGCAATAGCACAAGCTATAAATAAATTAGTGCTTGTAAGAGCAAGCAAGAGTAAACAAAGACCCGTTAAGAATCCAAGGCTAATACTTCCCACATCCCCTAAAAATATTTTTGCCGGATGCCAATTAAATATTAAAAAACCACAAGAACAACCAAGAATAATAACATTTATACTAGCTATAAAATACGGATTATCAAGAACCGGAAATTGTAAAAAGCATAATATGAGCATAGTGCTAGATAGATGAATAGATTCTATGCAACTCATACCGTCTATGCCGTCCATAAAATTATATATATTAATAAAGCCGCTTAAAGCTATAACAAGAATAGAATATATTAGGATATGAACGGAATTTAGCTGTGAAAAAAGAAAAATAGCAAAAGCTGCACAAATTAAATGAACTATTAAACGGATTAGAACCGGTACCGGTTTTAAGTCATCTAAAAAGGAAATCGAGGCAATTACCAATAATAAAGGTAATATTTTTATTGAATTAACAAGGTTATTGCTTGTTATATATTCAAACCCGCTTAAAGCAATCATTACAACAACTACAATAGCAAGACCGCCGCCACGCGGTGTTATCTTATCATGAGAGCGACGACTACTCGGTACATCAACTAAACCAATTGCAGGAAGATATTTAGTTAATATATATGTTAATATAGTAGTTGCTATAAAAGAAAACATAAACAATAGACTTCCTACATAACTTGCTTCTAAGGGTAATTTGTACGTCGATCCGGTACTCGCATCCTCACGTACTAGTATGTACGCTGCG
>NZ_CBCDJS010000049.1:0-10057 GCF_965035265.1 Rickettsia sp. | reverse complement strand
GTAGCTCGGCAGTACGAAGAAAAGCATTCATCCAAAAAATAAGACCTGATTTAAAGGTAACGGTTTTTAGAGGGAATGTTGATTCAAGAGTAAAAAAGCTAATGAAGGCGGAAGTTGACGCAACGATTTTAGCATATGCAGGTCTTAAAAGGTTAGGGATGTTTAATCCGGAGTATTGTCATTTGATAGAGTATTCACAGATGTTGCCGTGTGTAGGGCAGGGAGTCATTGCAGTTGAAATACGACAAAATGATAATGCCATGCTTGAAATATGCAACCAAATTAATCATATTCCTACCTTTGAACTAATAAAACCCGAAAGAGCTTTTTTAGAATATCTAGACGCAAATTGCCGCACCCCGATCGCTGCTTATTCGCAGTATTTAGATAAAGATAATATACAAACCGATTTCATGCTCAGTAATCTTGCCGGCAGTAAAATAACTTTCCATACTGAAACTACAAATACAAAAACCTCAAAAGAATCAGCCATAAAAGCCGCTAAAATGATGTCGGATAAACTATTCTAAAAATTCTATTAATGTTTCCTTAGATGAGAGTATACTCCTTAAATATCAGATATTTGAGGAATATAGTTAAGGATTTTTAACCAATATAATATTTCTTGTTACCTTATAGTAAGCACAATTCATTTATATCTTTTGCTAGTCCTGACAATTCTTCATTAATTCGATCAAAACAACTCAGCCACGGAAAGTGTCCTGTATTATGTAGCTCTATTATATTTATATTAGAATGGGGCTGAGACCACTCGGTATTTTCTAAAAATAATTTAATAGGAAGTAATTTATCATCATGGCTTCCAATAATTAATGTCGGTAATTTATTAGGTATCCAGCTATATTTATATAAGTTATGAAACTCTTGATCGCCCCATATTCTTGTTTTTATATTATATGAAGAAATTTCTAGTAACTGTTTTCCTTCCGGTACTTCATGCTCACAAAATAAATATGGAATGTTTGCATAAAAGAATTTTTTTAATTGATCATTTGTTTGGTTTTCATATAATTTTTTTATATCCTCAGCTAAATTAGGTAATTTATATTTAACCGCAGTCTCTTCTATTAACCCCATCCAACTATTATCCGGAGCACTATTTATTATAACTAAACCCGCTAATAATTTTTCTAAACTATCTATGGTTAATGCAAACATACCACTAAAAGAATGAGTAACCAGTACACAAGGTGATAGGCTATTTACCGCTTCTATTAAGCCTTGTTTCCAACCTTCGTAATGTATTTCTTCAGCACTATAATTATCTCCATCTCCAGGAAAATCACCTATATATAATGAACCTTGTAAATCCAATTTTGATACAAAATCAATCAAGTAGTTAGCTCCCATACCAGGACCGCCGGGAAGAAAAAGCCAATTAAGTTTATGAGCATTATCTTCTTTTAATTTATTTAACCTATAATTTTTTATAACTTCCTCTTTCATTTGGATATCCTATATGTGGGTGGTTTTAAATTTACTTAGCAAAAACTATTAATATATTGATACAAAATTAAAAAAGATTAAGATTAAAGAAATGAATATGAATGAAATAAAATTTTTTAGAGCTGGCGGATAGGGTGGGATTCGAACCCACGGTACGGTTGCCCGTACGCCAGTTTTCAAGACTAGTGCCTTCAACCGCTCGGCCACCTATCCAAGAAGATTCATACCAAATAATCTTGTATATTTCAAGGAAAATCTTGAAAAAATATCAATTTTATATTACAAACCCAAATTGTTCTTTAACTTCGTTAACCGTTTCAGAAGCCCTAATTCTTGCTTTTTCTGCTCCTTTGTGCAGTATTTTTAATAAATATTCTCTATCGTTCATTAATTCTAAATATTTATTACGTATCGGTTGTAGATTTGTAATAATAATTTCGGCTAAATCTTCTTTAAATTTTGCAAAACCCTGATTTTGATAATTATCGATTATTTTTTCCAAACTTTCTTCGGATAAACTTCTATAAATATCTAATAAATTACTAATTTCCGGTCTTTCTTCTTTATCATAGCTAACAAAGCTTAAATGATCGGTTTTGGCTTTCTTTATTTTTTGATGAATAAGGTCATTATCATCTTTCAAATTAATACGAGCAAAATCAGATATATCAGATTTACTCATTTTCTTTAATCCATCCCGTAAGCTCATGATTCTTGTACCGGAACCGTTAATTAGCGGTTCGGGTACTTTTAGAATCTCTTTGTTAAATTTCCTATTTATCACGCCCGCAATATCTCTTGTTAGCTCTAAATGTTGCTTTTGATCTTCACCAACAGGTACTATATCAGCTTTATATATCAATATATCCGCTGCCATAAGTACCGGATAGGAAAATAACCCAAGGCAAGCTTTCTCTTGATCGCTACCTGCTTTATCTTTAAATTGCGTCATTCTTTTTAACCGTCCAATCGGTGTAACGCAGTTTAGTAACCAAGCAAGCTCTGCATGCTCTTTTACCATACTTTGTGCAAAAATCGTTACTTTATCGGACTCTAGACCTGCTGCTAGGTAAATTGCAAGAGTTTCCATAACTGAATTATTAAGTTCTGACGGTTTAATATCAATTGTGATAGCATGCAAATCTGCCAAGAAGAAAAAACAATTATATTCTTCCTGCATTTTAACCCAGTTTCTAATTGAACCAAGATAATTACCAAGATGTAAAGAACCGGTTGCTTGCACACCGGAAAGAACAGTTTTTTTCATTTAATACCTTTTTATTTTACTCGCTATAAATTTATGTTATAAATACCATTTTAATTAATAATTAATTTAATAATTATGCTTTGGCGTTTAAGAATTTTATCATTTTACGGATTATTATCGTTATTTACATCTATTTTCTTTCTTATATGTTACATACCCGTAACATTTTTCAATGTCAACTATCAAATGAGATATAGAATTGCCATTATCTTTTCTTATGCTTTTGTGTGGCTTGCAAAAATTTGTTGCGGTCTAAAATATGAAGTAGAGGGGCTTGAGAAATTACCAAAGACAATCTCAATAGTCGTGTCTAATCACCAATCCTTTTGGGATCAAATGTTTATGCAACTGATTATTCCTAAACATTCTTGGGTATTAAAGCGTGAATTATTTAACATACCCTTACTTGGTTGGGGACTTCGGATGGTTAAACCGATTGCGGTAGACCGTGGTACTAATAGCTCGGTTGCTCAGATTTTAAGAGAAGGTCAGGAAAAAATAAAGGAAGGATTATGGTTAATAATATTTCCTGAATCAACTAAAGTTCCACCTGATAGAACGGTGAAATTTAAGCCAAGTGCCGTAAAGCTTGCTTCAATTACTAAAGTTCCGATTGTAATGATGGCTCATAATGCCGGTTTATTTTGGCCTAGAGGTTTTTGGTTTAAGCAGCCTGGAACTATAAAAGTAAAGATTATAGGTGTAATAGAAAAAGAAGAGGTAGAGCGAACTGACGTACGTATACTTAATGACAAAATTGAGCAAATAATTAATAGCGAAAAGCAAAAATTATTAAATTAATATTGGTTTATGTAATAATTAGTATTATCATTAAAATACCAATATTATTATGGAGGTATTATGGTAGGTACAGCACCGTTAAAATTAATTGCAGTTATTGATAGCAAACAAATGATGCTTTACGATGCACAAGGTTTTAAAATCACTACTACTAAGCCTTTAAAATTAGCCTTGGACTCTGAGGAACATCACCACCATAGAGAAAAAAGACAAAGCCTTTACCAAAATAAATCTACACCGGGGTCATTGTTTGAGCCGCATACTTCGCTAAAAGATATAGAACATAAAGAAGCAGCACGAAGTGTTATTAAGCATTTAGAAAAAATAGCAGGGAATGGTCAAGTTAAATATAAGGAACTGATTATTGTAGCAGAACCACAAATGCTTGGATGTGTTAGGCAAGAACTTAAAAACGGTCTAAAAAAGATGGTTACTAAAGAAATCGCTAAGGATTTAGTACAACATAGTGCAGATGCAGTAGAGCGAGCAGTATTTTCTTAAATCTGGATGAGGCTTATTATGTTAAAGTTTCAGCAAATTCTGGAACTTTAACATAATAAGGATTATTTGAGAAAGCAGCAAACTAGAAGAGCAGGGATATAAATGACTCTAGAAAATGGAAGGGAATTATGCTTACAAGCAATTGTTCTATAATCTATATTATGGAAAATAGACTTTATATTTTCTCTAAAATAGATATTTGTATAAGTTTATATATGCGTCGTTTTATCATCCTTGTATATTAATTGTATATTAAGTAGGAGTATAGTTGGTGCATTCGATTGGATTTGAACCAACGACCTTTTCCTTAGGAGGGCAACGCTCTATCCAGCTGAGCTACGAATGCAGAGAAGTTTTAATAGACTTCTTACATAACGTAGCTAATAAGGAGGAATTTGTAGGAGACACGGAACGCAGAACCGCAGCGTACACTTAGTACGCGAGGATTCGAGTACCGGATCGACGCACAAATAAGCAAGTTATGCAGAAAGTCTAATAAGAACGGTCTAGAATAAATTTAATAATCGAAAACAAATAATCCTTATAAATATTCTGAACGGGGATTTTATTTAATAATTTATTTGTTTCATTTTCTAAGTTACTCAAATAACTAACTGTTTCATTGTAAATTTCATGCTTTACCATTAAGTCACGTATTTGCATAAAATCGTCTTTAGTACGCTTATCGCATTTAATTACATTTTCAAGCCAAAGCTGCTTATCTTGCTCTAATTTATCATGTAAAAAAATCAACGGTAACGTAACTTTTCCTTCTAGAAAATCGTCACCGATGTTTTTGCCTACCTGTTTGTCATTACCCAAATAATCAAGTAAGTCATCTATAACTTGAAATATCGTACCGAGTAATTTCCCAAAATCCTGCATATCTTTAGAAATATGGTCTACCTGCTCTGCTATAATAGCCCCAACGAAGCAAGAAGCTCCAAATAGTTCGGCGGTTTTAGATTTAACTATTTGATGATATTCGTCTATAGTTATAATACGTCGCTCATTTAACTTAACTAGCTGTACTACCTCCCCTTCGGAAATAATTGCCGAAGCTTTAGCTAGAACATTCATAGCTTTAATAGAGCCGGAAGCTACCATTAACTTAAAAGACTGACTAAAGAGGAAATCACCGACTAAAATACTTGTTTTACTTCCCCAAATAACGTTAGCCGTAGGTTTGAATCTTCTTAAAGTGCTGTCGTCTACCACATCATCATGAAGCAAGGTGGCGGTGTGAATGAATTCAATCGCACTTGCGAGCTTTATATGATTATCGCCTTCATAGTCAAACATTTTAGCGGTTATTATAGTTAAAAGCGGACGAATTCTTTTACCTCCTGCTTCCAGTAAATATTTACCGACTGTTTCTATTAATTCCTCATCACTTTTTAAACAGCTAATAATCAGATTATTTAACTTAGTTACTTCATCTTTTAAATCTTGCTGTATTTTTACTATAATATTCATTGTATTTTTTTAAATTTTTCCGTCATTGCGAGGAGAGGCGAAGCCTCGACGTGGCAATCTCAGGAATTTTGTACTATTTTCACGAGATTGCCGTGCGGTCTTCGACCGCTCGCAATGACGATTAACGATGTTCATCAACTATACATTCCTCTAATATTTTTTGATTAACATTAGGAATTAATTCCATAATTTTTGCCTTTATGCTTTCTCCAGGTTTCACTTTTTTTACTGCTGCTTGATATAAAGATAAATAATATAAAGGTATAAGTTTATTTACATCATCTATAGTACCTATTTTAGCTTTGTTTAAATCGGATAAATCAAATACATACTCAATGCTCGCATCAATTAAATTAGATGAATTCGGATGATCGGAAATGGTTTTTAAAAATGATTTTAAAGCATCTCCGTATACTTCTTTGCTCTCTTCCGGAAAGTTTTTAAAATCCCCTACCCCATATACATATGGGTTTAAAACATCTATTATTCTAGAGTAATCATTAATTACTATTGTACCTTTACTATAAGAATCTTTAAGAGCATTTACTATAGTTTCATTTGTTATATTAAACCCAGATAGCTTTGAATATAGACTTAAGCTGTTTATCTGTGCTCTAGTTAATTTGTTTAATTCAATAACTAAATTAATATTTAAATTAAAATTATATTGCCTATCTTCAAAAATACTAAAATTATATTGTTTATTATTATTCAAAATATAGCTTAGTTCATTATTAAAATCTTTATATATCTTATTATCGGAAAGTTTAAACAGATAGGTTTGCTTATCGTAATATTTCTTTATAAATTCTAATGAACCTATTATAAAACCTGGTTTTAGCTTAAATTGTGAATTTACCAAAAGATCAATATTATTATTGCCGGAATCGTTTAACTTACCTTTATATAATAAATTAATATTATTTTCAAAGTTATTACTATTTATTTTTGCATTAGTAACTTCAATTGTTAAATCTTTAGCAATATCTTTAAAATGCAAACTACTAGTACTAATCAAGAAATTACCGGAAAATTTGAAATTATTATTCCAGGCGGGTCTATATAATAATAAGCCGGCAGGTATTATTCGATCTTCAAGGTTACTTTGTACTATTTCGGTTTCATAATAAATTTCTAATTTTTGCGGTATATTATCAAGAAAATCCTGTTTGCTTATATAATACTTACTTTTGTCAAATAACATAGTAAATATAGTATGATCTTCTTCGTGTAATTTTTGATTATCTACTAAGTCAAAAATTTCTGTTTTACCAGAGGTAAATTTAATATTTTCTATTAAATTTATAACTTCAAATAAATCTTTCTTTGATCGTACTATTTCAAATAGTTTAAAATTTAAAGGAATTTTTGCCGATAATATACAGTTATCATTATAAAATCTTACTCCAAATCCTCTTTGAACCGGCTTAAATCTTCCGAATGTTTCTCCGGAAAAATTTATAAATAAATTCTGCTTAAGTAAATCATAACCGATATTTATCGGTGAGGTAAATTCAATTGCTCTATTAATACTCTCTTCTTGCCAATTAATTACCGAAATACCTAGTTTAAAAGGAAAACCATAGGACTGAACTTTGGAAAATTTAATAAGATATTGCTGATTAGAATTATTATCAGTCTCTTCTATATTAAGATCAGTACCGGCATATTTTTGGTTTATAGAATGTGATAAAGAGAACATAATAGCAAACCACAGCCCACTATATGCGAGTATAATAAAGATAGTTATAAATAATATGACTTTAAGAGTTTTTTTCATTTTAAATTGGCTTTGTTGTGTGACTTTCTAGGTCGTCATTGCGAGGAGCGAAGCGACGTGGCAATCTTGTCAAACATCCTGAGATTGCTTCGTCAAAACTTGCAGTTTTTCCTCGCAATGACGTTTACTTACACAATTTTGTATATTCCTTATTCAATTTTATAACGTTCCAAATCCATAAACTCATCATAGCTATAAAAATTACTAATAAATATATTATAATAGAATCAAAGGTAGCAGTCGGGATAATAATAAATATTAAAGACTGGATAAATGCTCCAAGCGATTTACCGAATTTAGTACCTATTACCTCTACGGCAGCTTTTCCCTTAGTTCTAAGCTCTAAAGATAAAGGAATATACGCCATTTCTTTTGTTGAATCGAATAATGAATATTTAGACGACTTACTAAGTATGTTCTGAATTGCTCCGACAATAATCGCTGCATATAGAAGATTAAAATCATTGAAACATGATCCTATTTCTTCAATAAAAATTATAAAGATAAAAAACATCAAGCCGGTAATAGACAACATAATAGGAGTTAATAATGCAGAAATAAGCCAACCTAGTCTTCTAAGAATATTGCTGCCTATTATCATGAAAGTAACACATGATATCCCCATCCAAATATTAAACCTACCCATAAAATTAACATAGTCTATAGTGCTTGGATATAATTCTTTTATTTTTGCTTTCCACGGTCCTTCAACTATATTTATTAATAATCCATAACAGATTATTAATAAAGCAATACGACCTATATATTTTGAGTGCATTACTAATTTGATACTTTCAATTACCGAAAGTTTTGTTTTCGTTTTAGCCGTAACTTTTTTTGTATCTAAAACATTTATGGAATCCGTTAGAATAAATCTATTTATTACTCTAAATAGAAGCATAGCAATTATTCCTGCAGCAACAATAATTGACATGATAGGCTGAAGCATTATAGCTTCTCCGGCAGTTGAATTAAAGGAATCCGGTAATAATTCTGAATCAATAACGCCCTGCCCATCTGAGAAATAGACAAGTACACTGCCTGCCATTATAAGACCGATATTGCCAACCATTCCAAGAACAGGATAGAATCTTTTAGCTTTGCTAGTATCAAAAATGTGATTGGCAAACTGCCAAAACATTAAGTTTATAACTACTGCACTCCATAATTCCGAGAAAATATACATAAGTGCATAACTCCATTTACTACCTATCTTAATGAACCATTTAAAATTAGGGTATGAAGCAATTAAATTATTTATCATTTCATCATTAGGATGATAAATATCTTGATTTGGATAAATAATATAGGCAAATAATAAGAAAAATAGTAAAAAACTTCCGACTATAATGTAGAAAATATATTCAAAATTTAATTTGTTACTAAGTTTAACGTAAAGTACAGTAAAGATTACGCACGAGGGTAATACTAACCATAATTTTAAGAAGCTAATAATTTCAGCACCCATAGATGGTACTACTAAGCTATCTTTGATAGATCTTAAAGCCCCAAAATTAAAAAGGATACATAACATCATTAAAGCCATGGGTATAAATAGCTTTAATTCTTTCCTTTCTATAGGCCAAATTATTTCTTTAACTTTTTCAAAGAAAATTTTAGGCGGTAACATTTTTATTGTAACCTTACATATTAAAGTTAACTTTTAAATCTCTTAAGTACTAAAGTCAATTAAAATAATCAATTTATACTGTTCCAAGGTGTTATTTCTCTATATCGCCAGTAATATTTTGTGATCTTATCTAACTTGTCCTGATTTGTCTTCCATAATTCCTGCTTATCGGTGGTCCATGGTTTGCGTCCCGCATAATGCAGAATAAAATAAGAAAAGTAAGGGCTTTTATTATCAAAATGCGTACAAAAGTTCCATCTCATAGATAAAGGATAAATGTAATCATGAAAAGTAATATTTAATAAATCTTGATCAGGAAAAGGAAATTTACACTTAGAATTTTGTAATGCTTCTAAAATCATATTCTTACCGGATTCTTCTCTCATATTTTTTAAGTTAAAAAATATGACACCGCTATTTTTATAAGAACTAACCATATTTCTATTACATTCATTCATTACTTTATCACTACAATATGTAAAAGGTGTGTCTATACTACCTGCTGCGATATAATTACTCATATCTATCTTTTTAAGAGAATTCAAATCACGCAGCACTACAATATCTGCATCAAGATATAATATAGAATCTAGATAAGGAAAGATTTGATCAAGATATAAACGATACATTACTAAAGAAGGCCACATATCTGAAAATTTAACTTTCTTATCAGTTAACTCTTGATTCAATATATTTTCAGGAAAAGGAATAAAGTCTATGGAATAATCGCGTATATATTTCATGGAAGCTAATTTTTCCATTGATTCCCCTGTAACAAGGTCATTTGGATTCATAACAATATGAAATCTATAGAAACTATCTAAATCGCTATTTAGTAAACTAGAAGAAATTACTGTAGCGGCATGAGGAGCAAATTTATCATTAATAATCAATGCTATATCGAGCATGTTATTTTGCCTTATACCGGTTAGTTTAATTACATTTTGTATTTCTTCTATGGCAAGCCTGTAATCAGTTTGTATAGTTTTTTCATTAAAAGATGACCTACCGAGTAAATGAATTAAACTAAGCCTATATAGGCATTTTGCAGTAAGCTCCGGTATATTAAGTGAGATTAAACTATTTAAAAAAACTATTTCACTTGCTGTATAACCGCTTAAATATTTTGTAAAAT
>NZ_CBCDJS010000048.1:0-10113 GCF_965035265.1 Rickettsia sp. | reverse complement strand
GATGCTACAGGCATCCCACTGCTCGCCTGCTTTAAGATAGACATGATTTGGCTATCACTGTGTTTTGATATTGTCATTTATAGAATCTCCTTCTTTACTTCTAAAAAATTCTACTCCTTTTGTCGATTGTTTTTGGGGAGGATTACCTTGTAGGAGAAGTCGCAGCGGTTATTCCTGTAGCTCCTGCTGCAGCTCCTGTAGCTCGTGTTGCACCGTTAGTTTTACCGGCAGACCCTGAAGAGGACGTAGAAGAAGAGGTAATAGCTGCTCCAGTAGCACCGGCACCGGTTGTTATTAATGCTGAAGATAGAGAAGAAGGTTTACCTCCAGTAGCAGAAGGCGGGGCAGAAGAAGTAGAAGCTGCCCCGATTCCGGCAGCAGAAGCCCCAGTTGTAGCAGTTATAGCTGCTGATCCTGATGTAGCTGAAGATGTGGACGGTGGAGAAGCTCAGGTTATAGTGGATGCTCCTAATAGAGAAGAGGAAAGAGCAGAAGATGGCGAAGCTGTAGAGCGTTCAATTGCACAAGCTCCCGCAAATCTTGGGGAACAAGTGGTTGCTAATGAGCCGAACTTTAATGATTCTGAAGCTAATTTTGGGCAAGAAGAAGATAAGAAAGAAGAAGAAAAACAATTAGCTGCTGCTAAAGAAGAAGCAAAGCGTACCGAAGAAGCAAGAATTGCTGAAGCTTTAAGAGTTGAAGCTGCTGAAGTTGCAGAAATGCAAACAGCAGTAAAAGCAGACAAAGAAATGATTGGAGCAATATATAATCCGATTCGCGATATCGCCCGAATGAACCATGATATTATATCGCATAGAATGTTATCTAGTGCTGCGGTTGCTGCGTGTGATGAAGACGAAAGAGTGTTAGATAAAGGTCTTTGGATTGCAGGTACTATCGGTACTAATAAGCAAAAAGGTGTGGCTGGTTATAAAGGTCATGCTTCCGGTGGTACAATCGGTTTTGACATCGGGTTTGACAACTTTAGAGATTTAGTAGGTGTTGCTTATACTAAACTAGATTCAAAGTTTAAATCTAGCGGTAGTAAGTTAAACACTACTGTTGATAGCCATATATTAGCTCTATATGGTCAAAAAGAGTTACCGAAAAACTTTATGGTACAAGGTATGTTTGCTTATAATCATAATATCGTGAAGAGCAAAATCAACCGTTTAGGTACTATTGCAACCGGTAAATATAAGAATGATAATTATAACTTTGAAACCTTATTAAGTTATAATTATCTTATGAACGGCGGTATTACTCTCAGTCCAAATCTTGGTATAAGATACGGTCACTCTAAAGACGGTTCATACCAAGAAAGCGATGTAGGTATACAGCATTTAAGCATCGCTTCTAAGAAGCAAAACTTATGGAGCGGTATTTTAGGCGGTAGCGTAGCTTTAGCTCCGCAAAAAATAGCTGAAGGTTTTAGTATTACGCCTGCACTTCAAGCTTCTGTAGAAAACTACTTTAACAATAAGAGCAAGAAACTTAATGCTAAAGTAAAATGGAAAGATAGAGAAGTTAATGAAACTATCGCATTACCGAAGCAGCCTAAAGTTGGTTACAATATCGGTGCTAGTGTTTTAACTGAAAAAGGTAATGTAAGCGTGTTACTTGAGCATAACTGTCACTTACAAAAGAAATATCAAAGCCACCAAGGTTTTGTAAAGTTGAAAGTGAAGTTGTAAGTTATTGTACTATACAAATGTTGACTTACGTACGGAGTAAATCGTCATTGCGAGCGGTCCAAAGACCGCGTGGCAATCCAAAAAAATAAAAAATTCTGTAAATCAGAATTTTTTACTGGATTGCTTCGTTAAAACTTACAGTTTTTTCTCGCAATGACGAAAAATACAAGTCGTACAATACTACCTATTCGTCTCTTACTACTAAAACTGATATATCTGAATGGCGGACGATTTTAGAAGCATTAGGTCCAAGCATATAATCTTTTAATTGCAGTCTGACTGCAGAGATTATTATTAAATCGGCTTTAATTTCATTAGAGCGCTTAATTATTTCATCATAAACAGCACCGCTACCTATATAATAATCGGTTTCAATTTCATCGGGAATATACTGTTTGATAAGCTCTTTAATTTGAGCTTGATACTTTTCTTTTTTCCCTGTTCTCCAATTTTTAGGTAAATAATCTTCGAACATTTTCGTACCGAATTCAGGAATTACATACATAAAATGTAATTTTGCTTGAAAGTTCGTCGCAAGCATTAAAGCCTTAGAAAGAATGCCTTTTATAGATTTTTTATCATTTAAATCTATAGGTATAAGTATATTTTTAAATATAATATTTTCAGACATAAGATATTATTAGTTTTTGTTTCTTACTGAATCATGTTTTGGTAGAACAAAATTTTTAGTATCGGCAAAATAGTTAATGTCGAGTTTATTTAATAAGTCATTAGAAAGCTTAAAATTCGCTACGTTTCTATGAAAAGCTCCGATAAATTTATCTAAAGTATCGCGATTCACCTCATCTCTAGTCACTAGGATTGCCGATACTTTTACTGTAGTTTGATCATCGGTAATCCCTTGATATAAGCCCTTGTGAAGTATCGTTTTATGAAAAGCTCTATTTTGTTTTATTAATTCTGCTATTTTATCATTTTCAATTGAAACAAAATCAACTTCACACTTATTAGCTATTAATTTTACTAAGGGGTTAGAGTGTCCAACCATCATTATTATAGCATCTATTTCCTTATTACAGAATTTATCAATAGAATCCTCATAATTAATGTGTAGCTCTTCAGGTTCTTTAGAAAATTTATATAAAGAACGTACAGCATTATAAGTAATATTACTACCGGAAAATGCCGGACCATTAGTTATTTTTTTTCCGTCAATATCAGCAAAAACTTTTATTTTATCCTCATCTTTTACAATAACCGTAAAAAATTCATCATGTAGATTAAGCACCTGACGTAAATTTTGCATTTTTTCTTGATCGTGATAATATCCTATACCCTCATATGCTTCTACTGCAATATTGGCTTGCACTAAGGCTAAATCAATTTTCCCTTGTTGTAATAATTCTAAATTTTCTATACTGCCGCTTGTTGCAACAACTTCGCATTTAATATTTTCATTATTTTTATCGTCGTTTGTAATTGTTTTACATAAATCAAGACCTATAGAATAATACCCTTTTAAAATAGAACCGGTACCGATTTTAACAACTTTTGGAGAAGCATAAATATTACTGCAAATAAGAAATATAATAATGCCGCATATTTTAAAAATAAAATTATTCATACAACTAATTTGGATTATTTTCAGTATTTTGTTCTTCTTTATGCTCACCAAGTTTTAGTTCCAATAAATTAATAGAACCGATATTTATTCCTTTATCTGAAAACTCAATGTCAAACTTAGCTTTTTCTATATTGTTGTAAGCTGAATTTACATCAGTTTGACCTATATTTAAGCTCTCATCGGAAGCTTTATTAATTGCTTTAGTAATGATTGTTTTAATTATTTTTTTAGAAAAAATAATGTTATTCGGTAATAATTTATCAACTATAGAATTATAATTTTCCAGTTCAAAAGATAGCTTACCTTCCGGTAATTTATTAGCAAAGAATTGTAAAGCGCCGTTTAAGTTAACTTTAGAATCATTATCACAAGTAAAAATGAATCTTTCTACGGTAAAATTTTGTAAAAGAGCTGAATCTTCTCCATCTTCAACAAATTTTAAAGAAGCAGCAATATCTAAATTAGCATTTTTAAAATTAAAAATATCTTTTTCAGAAGCGTAATTCACATTTAAAAATAGGGAGATATTTTCTTCACTTGCTAAATTCTGTTTTCTTATAAAAAGGGCTAAATCATTAATTTTAAAGATTTCTTGATCATCTTTAAATATCAATAATGCTTTATTATTTAACTGAATTGATTTTAATACATCTTTTAAATTATCATTTTTTGATATTTTGTATAAAGGTTTATTAAATTTTCCTATACCATTTATGTCATCATTACTGCGTACATCATAAGTAAATGTTTTATCGCCGTAATTATCAGTTTCTCTAATAAAAGGACCAAAATTAAGAGCAGCTTTTTTGGTACTAAAAGCTATATTTAGGACAATATTTTCGCTAGTAAATTCTTTAGAATTTACATGATCAATTAACTTTAGTTTAGGATCAGTTACGGTGATTTTCCAATGAAAAGGATAACCTGAAAACTTAACCGCATTATAAGATATTTTAAGATTATCGGATTCAGAATTTTTAATTAAACTTACAACATTGTTTTTTATAGTATATGCGATTGCAAACCATGTTATAGTAAATGCTAAAAACACAAAAAGAAGTATTTTACGTATCACTTTATTTAATCCATTATAATTTTATATTACGAGTAGCAGAAGGAAGGCGTACTTTTATACCGTCTAATTCTTCGGTTAAAATAATTTGACACCCTAATCTAGAAGTATCCGTAAGACCGAAGGCTAAGTCAAGCATATCTTCTTCTGCTTCCGTAGGTTTTTTTAATTTGTTGTAAAATTCTTCTTCTAAAATAACGTGACAAGTAGCACAAGCAAGCGATCCTTCACAAGCTCCTTCAAGGTCTATATCGTTACTATGGGCAATTTCTAAAATAGAAAGCCCTATAGGTGCTTCTACTATTTTTTCTTCTCCATCATTTATAATAAATGTTACTTTTATTTTTCCTGACATTCTTCTTATTTTTCCTTATCTTATTTGATTGATATTTTTGCCTTTTAGCAAATCATTAATTATTATATTAAACTTTGTATCCATAGATTTTTTTATTTTGGATTTAAAATCTTTAATAGAATTATTAATTAAGAGCCGATCTCTAGCACATGCGGCTTCTTTTATATTATCTAATAAAGAATTAATTATAGATATCTCACTTTCCGATAATAAAGTTGTTAATTCTGCTATAGCACGTTCTATGTTAAAGACTAAAGCCTCTGCTTCAATTACTGCTTCTTGTAATAATCTTGTAGTATAATCTATTTTAGCATTTTTATAAGCGTTTTCTAGCATAATATCAATCCCTGTTTTATCAATACCGTGATTTGGCTTTACTTCTATAGTATGTGATGTATTACTGATTTTTTCATAAGCGGAAACGGATAATATTCCGTCTGCGTCAATAGCAAAAGTAACTTCTGCTCTAATACTTCCTGCTTTCATAGGAGGAAGCCCCTTTAACTCAAACCTTGCTAAACTGCGGCAATCAGCAGCCATTTCACGTTCACCTTGCAGTATATGAAATTGTATACCGGTTTGATTATCGGCATAAGTCGTAAATTCTTTTACTACCGAAATAGGAATCGGAGTATTACGCATGATGATTTTTTCAACTATACCGCCATATAATTCCATACCCAGCGATAAAGGTACTACATCAATCAATAATGAATCTATATTGGGGGTTGTTAAATTTTCTGCTTGTAATGCAGCTCCCCATACAACTGCTTTATCAGGATCAATATCAGATAAAATATCTACGTTAAACGCTTTATATAATTCTTTTTTTATTAAAGGAGTACGGGTTGCACCGCCAACTAAAATAACTCCATCTATATTCGGATTTCCTGCTTGTTCTAAGCATTCTTTGGCTATATTAATAGTACGTTCTATTAAAGGTAAAATTAATTGCTCTAATGCTTGCTTATTAATTGATATATTATCATTATTAAAACTATCTTTATATGTTAAAGTTTCTTTTGCTTTTTTTGCAAGTTGTAAAGTATCTATAGAATCAGGTAAATCAAATTTATTACAAAGATATTGTGTAATTACTACATCTATATCGTCACCGCCAAGCATATTATCGCCGTTTGTTGCTATAACTTGAAAAATACCTTCTTGTATATTAAGAATAGATATGTCAAAAGTGCCGCCGCCTAGGTCATATACTAAATAACAACCGTTTTGGTTTTTGTTTAAGCCGTAAGCATAGGCAGCTGCAGTAGGTTCGGCAATTAGCCTTAATACTTCAAAACCTGCTATTTTAGCCGCAAGCATTACTTCCCCTCTTGCTGCATCGTTGAAATGTGCAGGTACTGTTATAACGGCTTTAGTTATACTAGTCTTCAATTGCTCTTCTGCTTGATTTTTTAGGTAAATAAAAACTTCCGCTGCAATTTCAGGAATTCGCATCTTTTTATTGGCAAAATTTAGTTTAAGCTCCCCGCTATTTATATCTAGATAATCTTTAACTAGCGAAAAAAGTGTTGGGGTATTTAGAATTTCCTTTAATGTTTTACCGAATAGTCTTTTAATGGAACGAAGACCCTTATTACTACCTATCGTAAAACTTTCATTTGTAAATTCTATAGTAGTCGGAATTAATTCTTTATCGTCTATAGTCTTAATAACTTTAACTTTTCTATTAGCTGAAATGGCTATTAGTGAGTTAGTAGTGCCGAAATCGATACCTACGGCTATTTGAGGCTCGCACTTAATGTCAGCTTGTCCCGGTTCTCTAATTTCTATTATTTGCATGATTTTATTTTTTCTTGCAGTTTACAAAGCAATGTCCCAATATATTTAAGTTTGCTAGTTTTTATGGTTGCATCTGATAAATTCTGCTCCTCAAACGCTTGGTTTAAAGAATCAATTTTTTGCTTTTTCATTAATTCATATTTGTCTTTTATTTTTTCTAAATTACTTAATAAGTTAGTATTTTCAATTATTTCCATTTCATCCCAAAATATACTTAATTCTGAACTAGAAAGTGAACTACGTACTTTTTCGTCGTTTAAGTTTATATTTTGTAAAAGCAGCATATATTCGGCACGCTTTAAGGCATCTTTAAGAGTAGAGTAAGCGTTATTTAATTCAGCTGCAATAATTAGATTTTGTTCCTTTTCTTGCAAATTTTTTGCTTTGTCAGGATGATATTTTACCTGCATAGCAAAATATTGCTTTTCTAATATCTTTAAATCAATATTATAATTTTGCGGAAGCCCTAGTAATTGAAAATAATTTTGCACTTTATAATTTTATATTGTTCACTGTCATACCGTGGCTTGACCACGGTATCCAGTCTTTTTAAATTTTTTCTAGATACCGTGGTCAAGCCACGGTATGACACCGAGTGCGTTTTTCGATCGATGTAACATTATTATATACATTAAAAATTAAAAAAATACAATTATGGAAGTAGACCTATTACAGTTTGAGAAGAAATATCATAACTATATTGTAGCAGGTATAGATGAAGCAGGTAGAGGACCGCTCGCAGGTCCGGTAGTAGCAAGTAGCGTTATAGTGGATAAAGACAATATTATCCCAGGTATTAAAGATTCTAAAAAGCTTTCTAAAAAGAAAAGAGAATTATTATATGAGCAAATAACTAGTAATTATGTTTGGTCAACCGCTATTATTTCCCATACTGAAATTGATGAGATTAATATATTAGAAGCAACTAAAAAAGCTTGCGCTATTGCTGCGGCAAATCTTACCGTTAAACCGGAAATAGTTTTAGTTGATGGCAATATGCGGTTTAATGATAAAAGATTTGTTAGCATCATAAACGGAGATAATTTATCATTATCGATTGCTGCGGCTTCTATTATCGCAAAAGTTACTAGGGATCGTTTGATGTTAGATTTAAGTACTGAATTTCCGCAGTATTTATGGCATAAAAATTCCGGCTACGGTACCAAAGAACATATCGAAGCTATTAATAAACACGGCTTATCACCGTATCATAGAAGGGGTTTTAAGTGTTGTTGAGTGAATTGGTTTTAACGTCATTGCGAGGAAAAACTGTAAGTTTTGACGAAGCAATCTCAGGAGTTTGTTATTACTTCATGAGATTGCCACGTCGCTTCGCTCCTCGCAATGACGGTTTTGGTATCCACAACTCACGCCATTAACTCAATTCAAGTGCTGCTTCTTCAAGCGTTTTTAGCTGATCACGAAGTTTAGCGGCTTGTTCAAATTCAAGATTACTTGCGGCTTTAAGCATGTCTATTTTTAATTTATCAATATGAGCTTTTAACTTAGCCGGATTGTCAAATAGAGTGTGAGCTTGTTTTTTATCAAGCTTATTATTGATTTTCTCAAGTTCTGTTAAAGCGTGAATAGCACGGTTGATGGTTGTTGGAATTATGCCGTGTTTTTCATTATATTCCTGCTGAATCTGTCGTCTACGTGCCGTTTCACTAATGGCTTTATCAATAGATTTAGTCATTTTATCGGCATAAAGTATTACTCTGCCTTCACTATTTCTTGCAGCTCTTCCTATCGTTTGTATTAGCGATACTTCTGACCGCAAAAATCCTTCCTTATCAGCGTCAAGTATAGCCACCAAAGCACATTCAGGGATATCAAGCCCCTCCCTTAATAGATTAATACCGACTAAAATATCGATAGTACCTTGTCTTAAATCTCTTAATATTTCAATACGTTCTAGAGTATGAACATTGGAATGTAAATAAGATGTTTTATATTTTAGCTCCTGCAAATAGGCGGTTAAATCTTCTGCCATTTTCTTAGTTAAAGTAGTGACTAAGACACGAAAACCTTTAGCGATAGTGGTTTGAATCTCGCTAATTAAATCCTCAACTTGGTTAGTAGCGGGTTTGATAATACATTCAGGATCAAGCAGTCCAGTAGGTCTGATAATCAGCTCTACAACAATGCCGTCGGTTTCTTCTAACTCGAACGGTCCCGGAGTTGCTGATACAAAAACGGTTTGTGGTCTGAATTTTTCCCATTCTTCAAATTTTAAAGGTCTATTATCAAGAGCAGACGGCAAGCGAAATCCATGCTCTACCAAGACTTCTTTCCTTGCTCGATCACCGTTATACATCGCTCTAATTTGCGGTACAGATACGTGGCTTTCATCAACAAATAATAACGCATCTTCTGGTAGGTACTCGAATAATGTCGGTGGTGGCTCACCGGCATTACGCCCTGTAAAGAATCTAGAATAATTTTCAACGCCTTTACAACTGCCTGTTTCTGTTAACATTTCAAGATCATATTGAGTACGTTGATTTAGCCTTTGCGTTTCAAGTGGTTTATCTTGCGACTTTAAGAACTCTAAGCGTTTTTGTAACTCTTCTTCAATGTCTGATATAGCTTTATTTACGGCTTCTCTTGGCATCACAAAGTGTGAATTACCAAAGACCATAGCTTTATCGAGTTTAGCAAGTTTTTCGCCTGTTAGGGGATCAAATTCATGAATAGATTCTAGCTCATTACCGAAAAACGATAAACGCCAAGCTTTATCGCTATAATGTGAGGGAAAAATATCGATGTTGTCGCCTTTAACTCTAAAGCAACCACGTTCAAACCCGATATCGTTACGCTCATATTGCAGATTTACCAAATCATTTAGTAGTTTATCACGAGGATAGCTTTGTCCTGGCTCTAGATTAACTGTCATCTGAGAATATAAATCAGGAGAGCCAAGCCCGTAAATACATGAAACGGAAGAAACTACTATAACGTCACGACGCTCTAATAGTGATCTTGTAGCGGAATGACGCATTAAATCAATCTGTTCATTAATTGATGAATCTTTTTCTATAAAAGTATCGGTGCGTGCTATATAAGCTTCAGGCTGGTAATAATCATAATATGAGACAAAATACTCAACGGCATTCTTCGGAAAAATCGACTTCATTTCTGAATAAATTTGAGCGGCTAAAGTTTTATTATGAGCCATAATAAGAGTAGGGCGATTAGTTCTCTCTATAATATTCGCCATAGTAAAAGTTTTGCCCGATCCCGTAATACCAAGCAACATTTGTGAGCGTTTTTTGTTATTTAACCCTGTTATAATTTCATTTATTGCTGTTGGTTGATCGCCTGCTGGTTTATAATCTGATATAATAGAAAAATTATTCATTTATTTACTTATCTTAAATTAGAGTTATAATAACTTAAAATTAACTAAAAAAATATAACATTATGAATAAAACTATATTACATACGATTATTATTTATACTCTTGCTAGTTGTCCTTATTGTATTAAAGCTAAAGCATTGCTTGATGAGAAAAATGTTGTTTATGAGGAAATTGAAGTAAGTAATTTTACTCAGGAAGAGAAAGAAAAATTTATTAAGAAATCCGGTGGCAAAAGAACTGTTC
>NZ_CBCDJS010000047.1:0-10555 GCF_965035265.1 Rickettsia sp. | reverse complement strand
ATAGTATCGTTAAAATGGTTAATTATAAGCGAGGTCATGCAGGCAGTGATTAGATTAACAAAGAGCCAAGGAAAACGATGTTTAACGGTATAAAATACATTGAAGAAAGTATCCTGAGTATGTACCCCGCTTAATGATAATATATCCTTTTCAGCTTGTTCTTCGATAATATAAATTATATTATCGATTGATACGCTACCGACTAGCTTACCGCTTTTATTTACTACCGGTACAATAGTTAAAGCATATTGTCTAAAAATAAAGCTTAGTTCATTTAAGTCGGTAAAAGCATCTGCGAGCTTAAAATCTTTGTTCATCAAATCTTTTATTAATTCATTTTTTTTGTGTTTAATTAGCGTACTGAGAGAAATAATACCGATGGGGCGTAATTTATTATCTGTGACGATTGCAGCATAAAAGTCATGTTTTACGTTCTTGATAAAATTTAATGATTCCTCGACCGTCCATCCTTCTTGAAGATTAATAAAATCTCGTTCAATTACTCTACCTACCGTATTTTCAGGGTATGTACAACCTACGGTAATTTGGTGTTTTTTTTCTTTAGTGAGATTACTTAGGATAAGGTCTTTTATATCATCGTCTAGATCAATTACTACTTCAATAGCATCTTCTATAACTAGCTTATTAATTAATTCTGCAGATTTTTTTATGCCTAAAGTTTCTATTATTAGAGGCTTACTATAAGCATTTAACGATACTAGAGTTTCAGGCTTAATTTCATCCTGTAATAAAGGAATAATTATTTTATATGTTTTATTGTTAAGATTATCTAAGAAATCCGCTAAATCGGCATAATGAAGCTTGGCCAGCCTGTTTGCAGCAGCATCATAATTGTGATCTTCAATCAGATCGTTAATTTGATCAAAAATCTCAGCAAATTGATCGTGATGATCAGGTAAGATGCTTTTAAATATATTGAAATTAGGCATAACCTATTTACCTAATAGTTTATTATATATACTAAGATAGAACTTCAAAAATTGGCTACGTCATCCTACAAGAGCTACGGTACTCACGTATTAAGTATACGCTCCGCTCCTCGCCTTGTGGATTCCTTGCTCTTTTTGAAGTTGATCTTCGTATACCAACTCTTCATTTTACTTCGGAGTATACTTGTTATAATTATTTAAAACTGATTTAGTTAGGTATAACGCAAGGTGGTGTACAATTTACCAATCAATATAAATCACAGAGTACAAATAAGCAATAGTTTTTTATTTAGCAAAAGATCCATGTTGGATAATATTGACATCTCTAAGATATTAATTATATCCTTAAATTAATATCTTTTTATTAAGAGGGTATCAGTAGATTAAATTTAATTAATAATTAAAGAGCTTTTTTAGCGAAAATTGATAAGATTTTTACAGAAATAGCAGTTCCTGTTTCAAAAAAATCTTATAATTGCTAGCCGAAAAGAATTAAATTATAGGTTAAAATTTATTTACTGATACCCTCTAGGATATTAGGAGGAGAATTATGAACGAACAGGAAGAATTATTGATTGAGGCAATTCAGGATAGCGATTTAAAAAAGGTTCAAAAGTTATTACAAGCAGGGGTTAATCCTAATACATTAGACGAAGATGATAATCCTTGTATTTATTCTGCTATAAGCAATAAAAATTTAGATATTGTTAATGCTTTATTAGATTACGGTGCTAATCCCAATGCATTGGATGAAGCGGGAAACCATATAATTTTAAAGGCTATAGCAACAAAGAAGTTAGGTATCCTTAATGCTTTATTAGATAAAGGAGCTGACCCTAACTTTCAGCCTACCGGCAAAAATCCTATTCTTCTAAAGGCTATAAGCAATGATAACTTAGATATGTTTAATGCTTTAATAAATAAAGGAGCTAATCCAAATGCATTGGACTTAGAGAGAAATCCTATTATTTTAAGAGCTATAAAGTCAGAAAAAGTGAAGATGGTTAAGGCTTTATTAGATAAAGGGGTCGACGTTAACCAAGTGGATAAAGACGGTACTCCAATTTTATTTTCAGCCGTAAAGACTAAAGACTTAGACACTATTAGGTCTTTAATAGATAAAAATGCTGATATTGAGCTTACGGATAAAAACGGTGATACTGCTCTAGATATTCTATTGGAACGTAAAGGAAATGTAGATATAGCTTTACTATTTATAGAAAATGCTAAAGAACAAACAGTAGAAAAAATTCTTAATTTAAAAAATAGTAACGGTGAAACTCTTTTGCATTTAGCAGCACAACAAGGAAAGAAAGAGGTATTTGATAAATGTCTAGATTATTATTTAAAATCTAATCACACAGTGAATATTACCGATAAGGCCGGAAATACTCCGCTGTATTGGAGCAAATTATTAGGACATACGAAGATTTCCGAGATATTAACTAAACATGCAGAAGAACTGAATGATACTGCATATACAAGAATTACAAAAACAGAGCGTTTTGAAGATTTACCGCCGATACCTAAAATTGTATTAAGCTATAATTCCCAAGTTGGGGGAGAAGTTGCAAATGAAGCAAAAAATAAGCTTATTTACCAAGGTGGAGATCTAGAATATATTGATTATAGAAAAATAGTACCTGAATCGGCTAATACAGAGAAGAATATTAATAAAGAAGTAATAAATGAAGCAAAACAGAAAGCAAAAGAACTTTTAGCTGATAAGGATGCTTTAGTAATTCCCGGTAATAATTTTTCAGTTGATCCGGAAGTAGCTAAGCAATTTGGAGGAGAAGTAACCTTAAAAGAAGGTAAATTTGATTTTGCACGTTCTCTTGCTGAAACAATTATGGTAGAAGTAGCGATAGAAAAAGGGATGCCCATAATGGGGCTTTGCGGGGGCATCAAATTATTAATACCTATCTTAAAGGCAAAATAGCTGATATGCCTCATCATAAACACGATTCTATAATTATTGAACCTACTTCAGAATTAGCATCAATAATAAAAAGAAATTCTACTCAAAAAGAAATACCGGAGCAAAGCTTTTGGGGTAGTCATAATAATATAGTAAAAGAAGTAGGCGGAAAAGATAGATTGATAGATAAAAAAGAATTGCTAAAAGTAACGGCTACCACCAAACACGGAGAAATAGAAGCAACGGAATCACAGTTCGGAGCTCCAATTCGTACCTTTCAATTTCATCCTGAAGTGTCTGAACGAAAGCTTACATATTCAGTTGAAGAAATGATACGTGATAAAAAAATCTTCGCATCATTTGTACAATCGGCACAAACATTTGCTAATAAGAAAAATCTAGGAGTAAATATAAAATCCGAAGTACCGAAACAGAAAAATTTTAGAGCAATGATCTCAGAACAAAGAAAAGAGAAGCCTACAGCAAGAAGTCGCTAATTTGACTTTGTGAAAAACCGGTGAATGGTGCGGTCGAGAAGATTTGAACTTCCAATCTTTTTACAGAACAGCACCCTCAATGCTGCGCGTCTACCAATTTCGCCACGACCGCTTAAGTTTTACTCTATAGCAGATTATGAGGATAATATCAATAGAGTTTTGATGTCATTTCTGTCTTTCTATGTCATTCCCGCGGAAGCGGGAATCCAGAGAAAAAGCATAAATACAGCAAATTTTTAAAATTAAAAGCTCGATTTATCTCGCTTTATTCTGGATTCCTGCTTTCGCAGGAATGACATATAATACCTCTTCACGATGACAACCCTACGACAAACTCACAACAAAACTAGGTATAATAGATTGCTTAACAGCAGCTTTTGTTAAACTAGCTAGTTTTTCCTCAATATTATCAAAATTAATATGATATTCTCTAGAGTTCCCGGTTAACACTAGGGCGGAGTCTATACCGAGGCGATTTGCTGCAAGTATATCAGTGTAAAAAGTGTCCCCTATCATTAAAATACGTTCCTTAGGGGTATTATGACATTCTTTAAAAATCTTGCTATATATTTCTGCATGCGGCTTGCCGCTATAAATTACTTTTCCGCCAAGTTGCTTTATTTTTTCGGCATAATAGCCGCTGCAATATCTATAAACACCGTGCTGATTTATTCCAAGGTCAGGGTTAGCACATATATTGATCATTTTACGTTCTACGACGATTTTAAATAATTCATCAAACTCGTTTAAATCTAAATTTTCGTTTTCATCCCTGTAAATAGTCATTAGGAAAATATTAGCTTTGTTAATATCATCGGTAATAGGGCATTGTATGCCATTTACTATATCATTTTCTAAATGTCCCAAATGATATATTACCGGTTTTTCGATACCGAAACGCTCTTTGCTTTCTAAAATCATTTCTACTGCTATTTCACCTGAGCTAATGATCATTTCCGGCTTTGCATTTAATCCCCAAGATTTAATTGTTTGATGCAGTGAAAAAATATTTCGTGGAGCATTAGTAACAAAATATACTTTTTTCCGTTCAATAATTTTATTAATATTTTGTACAACATTAGGGTAGGTATGTCCTCCTTCGATTATTACTCCCCAAAGATCAAATAAAAATACGTCATAATCATCCATTACATCGAAAATATTTTTTAACTTTAATGTATCCATTGTTATCTCATTAATTTGGTATTGTTTCGGTGTCATTCCCGCGGAAGCGGGAATTCAGAAAAAAAGGTATAAAAACGGTAAATATTTTAAATTAAAAGCTCGATTTATCTCGCTTTAGACTGGATTCCCGCTTCCGCGGGAATGACATCGGTGAGGTTATCTCGCTAATTTTAAATCAAGAAACTTTACTATTTTAATAAGTTACGTTATAGTTATTTTTATTGTTTCTAGCAACAAGTTAATAAATATTGTGTCGGATTATGTCGGAAATTGAAGAAAAATTTAATGAATCATCATATGGTGCTGATTCTATTAAAGTTTTAAGAGGTCTTGAAGCGGTAAAGAAAAGACCTGGAATGTATATCGGTGACGTGGGTGATGGGTCTGGTCTACATCATATGATTTATGAAGTAGTCGACAACGCTATTGATGAGTCGCTCGCCGGTTATTGTGATTTAGTACAGGTTACCTTAAATAAAAATGGTTCGGTTACGGTATCGGATAATGGACGAGGTATACCTGTTGAAATTCATGAAGAAGAGGGAATATCGGCAGCTGAAGTAATTATGACGCAGCTTCATGCCGGCGGTAAGTTTGACCAGAACTCCTATAAGGTTTCAGGGGGCTTACACGGAGTCGGTGTATCGGTGGTAAATGCTCTTTCAGAGTGGCTTGAGCTGCGTATATGGCGTAATAATAAGGAATACTTAATTAGATTTAACAACGGAATAACAGAAGCTCCGCTTGCGCTCGTCAAAGAAAATATTGATAAAAAGGGTACGGAAGTTACTTTTTTCCCGTCTGTAGAAACATTTACCAATATAGAATTTGATTTTGCCACTATAGAACATCGTCTTCGTGAGCTTGCTTTTTTAAATTCAGGCGTAAAAATTTTATTGCTAGATAATCGATTTGAAGAAGCTAAGGAAACAGAGTTTTATTATACGGGTGGTATAGAAGCTTATGTGAAATATATAGATAGAGCCAAACATGCCGTTCATCAATGTATAATAGTTAATGGCGATAATCCAGACTCAGGTATACGAGTTGAGCTTGCTATGCATTGGAATGATTCTTATCATGAAAATATTTTATGTTTTACTAATAATATTAGGCAGCGTGACGGCGGTACGCATCTCAGTGCTTTTAAATCAGGTATAACTAGGGCGGTTACTTCTTATCTTAATAACACAGGTCTTAACAAAAAAACTAAAAATGATTTCAGTGGCGAAGATATTCGAGAAGGATTGTGTTGTGTATTATCAGTTCAAGTTCCCGATCCTAAATTTTCCTCTCAGACAAAGGATAAGCTAGTAAGCTCCGAAGTACGACCGGTTGTTGAAAATGCCGTCTATACTAAAGTACTCGAATGGTTTGAAGAGCATCCTGCCGAAGCTAAGCTAATTATAAACAAGATTATGGAAGCAGCTAACGCTCGTGAAGCTGCTAGAAAAGCAAGAGAGCTAACTAGAAGAAAATCAGTCTTAGAAGTATCAAATTTGCCAGGTAAACTTGCAGATTGCCATTCAAAAGATCCGGCAGCTTCAGAACTGTTTATAGTTGAGGGAGATTCTGCGGGTGGTACTGCAAAACAGGGTAGGGATAGTAAAATTCAGGCTATATTACCTCTACGTGGTAAAATTTTAAATGTTGAACGTGCAAGATTTGATAAAATGCTTGGTTCTGATCAAATAGGTACGTTAATTACGGCTCTTGGAATTAGTGTTGAGCGAGAATTTTCACTTGAAAAGCTTAGATATCATAAAGTTATTATTATGACCGATGCTGATGTTGACGGATCGCACATTAGAACTTTACTGCTTACGTTTTTCTATCGTCATATGCCGGAGCTAATAAATAAAGGTTATCTATATATAGCACAGCCACCTCTTTATAAAGTGAAAAAAGGAGCAGCCGAGCTTTATTTAAAGAATGAGCAAGCTTTGCAAGATTATTTGATAAAATCAACTATCAATGATGCAACCTTAACTCTAGACGGTAAAGAGCAGTTAGTAGATGATAATTTAGAAGAGCTAATTAGTAAAGTAGTAAAGTTTAACGGCTTGCTTGATCATGCTAGCAAAAAATTTAATCGCTCAATTACTGAAATTCTTGCAATTAATGACTTACTTAATAATAAAATATTTGAGGCTGAAAGTGATTTAAGGCTTAAAAAAGCTTTAGATGATTTAAATAGCTTAGAAGAGTCGCCTGATAAAACTAATTGGGAAGTTTTAAAACATGAAAATAAAATAGAGTTCTTCCGTTTTAGCAGAGGCTTAAAAGAAAGTAAAATATTGTTGAAAGAGCAGTTGGAATCATTTGAGTTTATACAAATATCAAAGCTTGCTTTAACAATTTTTGATATATTTGATAAGCAATTAAAGCTTACGGTAAAAAACCAAGAATTTGATATTTTAACACCGAGTAGGCTATTAAATACTATTATAGAGTGCGGAAAAAAAGGTATAAGCATTCAGCGTTTCAAAGGGCTTGGTGAGATGAATTCCGATCAGTTATGGGACACTACGCTTAACCCTGACAGAAGAACTTTATTACAAGTAAGAGTTGCTCAAGAAGACGATGCAGAAGTGATTTTTTCTACTTTAATGGGTGATGTTGTTGAACCTCGCAGATTATTTATCCAAGAGAATGCTTTAAATGTCGTGAATTTGGATATTTAGCTGTATCCTTTAAAGATAATCGGTGTCATCCCGTGGCTTGACCGCGAGATCCAGTACTTAAAAAGCCTAAATATAGTAAATTTTTAAAATTAAAAGCTCAATTTATCTCGCTTTATGCTGGACCCCGTGGTCAAGCCACGGGGTGACACCGGAAACATTTTTATAAAACTTATGCAAAAATTAATTATTCACGGCGGTAAACCTCTCAGAGGTAGTATTAATATTAGCGGTGCTAAAAATGCTGTGCTACCTATTATGGCAGCCTCTATTCTTACCGATAAATTGCACATTACTAACGTTCCAAAGTTAACGGATGTTAGTACTATGAAAAACTTGCTAAGAAGTCATGGAGCAGATATTGAAATAGTAGATCACCAAGATGAATTTGAACTTATAATTAATACCGGAAGTATAAATAACTTTACCGCAGATTATGAAATAGTCCGTAAAATGAGAGCATCGATTTGGGTGCTTGGTCCTTTGCTTACTAAATACGGTAAAGCAAAAGTATCACTTCCGGGCGGTTGTGCTATCGGAGCAAGGCAAGTAGATTTACATATTGCGGTTTTAAAGTCTATGGGGGCTACAATTGAAATTGAAGACGGTTATATTAATGCTTCAAGTAAAGGACGCTTGAAAGGTACTCATTTTGTTTTTGATAAAGTTTCCGTCGGGGCTACTATTAATGCAATACTTGCGGCTGTTTTAGCAGAAGGCGAGACGCTGCTTTTTAATTGCGGCCGGGAGCCGGAAATAGTTGATTTATGTAATTGCCTTATTAAAATGGGAGCAGATATTACAGGTGTCGGCACTAGTGAAATAACAATTAATGGTAAAAATTCATTAAATAAAGCGAGTTATAGAGTACTCTCTGATCGTATTGAAGCCGGTACTTATATGTTCGCAGCAGCAATTACTAAAGGTGACTTAAAAATTTGTGGGATTGATTATCATATTATAGAAAATATAGCTTTAAAACTTATAGAAACCGGTATAAAAGTTGTACCGATCGATAACGGGGTTCAAGTAACTTATGAAAGGAAGTTAAATTCAGTTGATTTAGAAACCAATCCGTACCCAGGCTTTGCTACCGATTTGCAAGCACAATTTATGAGTCTTATGGCGATTAGTAACGGTGTTTCAATGATCACCGAAAATATTTTTGAAAACCGTTTTATGCATGTACCGGAGTTGTGTAGAATGGGAGCAGATATAACTGTGCGAGGTAATAAGGCTATAGTCCGAGGTGTTGAAACACTAAAGGGAGCAAAAGTTATGGCAAGTGACCTTAGAGCTTCAGTATCACTAATACTCGCCGGTCTTAGTACTAATAGCAAAACCGTACTACATCGAATATATCACTTAGATCGTGGATTCCAAGATTTAGAAAAGAAATTAAGTAATTGCGGTGCAGATATAAAAAGAGTATAATATAGCTTGTTTATTATTGTGCAGTTTGAGTTGATGTCATTCCTGTGAAAGCAGGAATCCAGTTAAATAAAGCTTTAAGAAGCTTTATTTAAAAAAATATAGAATAAAGAAATCTTTGAAATCAAGATTTTTTTAGCATGGATCCCTGCTTTCGCAGGGATGACATCAAGGGCTTTTTAAAAATGTCTGGTACAACATAAAGCCAGCAAATTCATTATGTTAACGGAGAAAAATTATGGCAAGAATTACGGCAGAAGATTGTAATAAAGTTATACCTGATAGGTTTAGGCTTGTTGTCCTAGCAACTAGATATGCTAAATTATTAAATTATAAAGTAGAAGCTAGTCAAACCAAAAAAGAAAAGCGTGATAAGCCCCCTGTTATTTCACTACGTAGAATTGCTGCCGGAAAAGTATCGGTAGAACAGTTAGAACAAGACTTAATAAACAGTCTACGTACAAGAACTACGATAGAACCTCTTGTTAATCAAGATGAGTCGGAAGATGTAGAAGAAAAATTTGATGAATATTTAGCTGAAGTTTGTATAAATGATGATTACTCTGATTTAGATGATCAAATCTTTATTGATGAAAGTGATGAAGATTATGATACAGATAAGTAAATGCTTATCGGTATCGGTACTGATATAGTACAAATTCCTAGAATCAAAAAAATATTACATTCATATCCGGAACTTTTTGCTAAAAGAATTCTAGCCTCAAAGGAATTAAGACAGTTTACTTTATTAGATAAAACAAGTCATGCTACTTTTTTAGCAAAACGTTTTGCTGCTAAAGAAGCTGTTAGTAAAGCTTTTGGGGTCGGAATCGGTCAAGGCATAAACTTTAAAGACATTACTATACTAAATGATGATTTAGGCAAGCCTATAGTAGAAGTTAGTTCAAACTATACAAAAAAATACTCTTCTTTTAATACTCACCTTTCTCTTTCTGATGATTATCCTGTATGTGTAGCATTTGCTGTGATTGAGGGGGGGTTATAGTGTCATTCCTACGTAGGTAGGTGCATTGACCTTACGTGGATCAATTATACTACTGTCATCCCGCGACTTGATCGCGGGATCCAGCTAGAATTATTAGTATTTTTAGTTATTTTTTTGGATACCGTGGTCAAGCCACGGTATGACACCGAACACGTTTAATAACGAAATATAAATTACTCTCCGGCTTTGCTATCTGCTTTAGGTAACATGATTTTTAAATCTGATTTAGCTTCTAAATCAGAAATATATTTCTTTAGTATTTCGGAAGCTAATATATTATCAATAGTTACTTTTGCTTCTTCTTTTGTTGGGATAGGCACAGGCTTTTTCTCAAGTACTTTGATAATATGCCAACCGAAATCGGTTTTTACGGGAGTTGAAACTTCGTTTACTTTTAAAGCAAAAGCTTTCTTTTCAAATTCTGGTACTAACTGTCCTGGTTGATTTAATAGAATGTAACCTATAACTCCACCATTTGCACCTGAAGCTTTATCAATAGATAGCTTTTCTGCAAGTTTAGCAAAATTTTCGCCTTTGCTTAATTTGGTTTTAATATCATTAGCTTCTTTTTGGGATTTAACTAAAATATGAGCAACTTGTATCTGCTCTTTACCTTTAAGATTACCGACATATTTATTATACTCGTCATCGAATATCTTGTCTGTAATATTAGATTTTATGTAATTTGCTAGTAATTCTTGTTGAGCTAATTGATTTTTTGCGTTTTCAAGTTTTTCTTGAAATTCTTTAGAAGAAGTAATATTTGACTTAGCAACTTCTTCTTTTAATAAAAGGTTATTAACATAAATTTTTATTAATTTTTCCTGATCTTGCGGCGGAAAATCATCAAAGTTTTTGATTGTTTCACCTGATTGAAGATTAAG